>NZ_JBJGYX010000001.1:0-223552 GCF_054050195.1 Geodermatophilus sp. SYSU D00710 | reverse complement strand
CCCCCCCCCCCCCCCACCCCCCCCCCCGCCCCCCGGCGCGCCCGCCCCCCCCCGCCCCCCCCCCCCCCCGGCCCGGCGGCCCCCCCCCCCCCCCCCCCCCCCCCCCCCCCCCCACCTCGATGTCGCCGCGGACCCGGCTGGTCTCCTGCCCGGGGCGGTGGCGGCGCCGGGCGAGGGCGTTCAGGAGCCGGACCTGCCGCCGGTAACCCGCCGGGGTGCTGGGTGTCAGCCGGCCGAGCAGCCGGCCCACCCTCTGCAGGCCGGGGTCCATCTCGTACCGCGATCGGCTCATCGTCAGCTCCCTCGTGCGTGCCGGCTGCCGGGGCGGCCACTCCTCGATCCGGTGGCGTCGCTCGGGGGCTCGGCCGGGCCGCGGACATCCTGCCTGCACCGACCGGCGCCGACGTCGCCCTGGAGCACGTGTCGCCCCGTGCGGTGCACGGCAGCGGGACGTCCTCGCCGGCGGGCTACGGTCGGGGGTCGTGACCAGCCCCGAGCGCCAGTTCGTGACCGCGCACCTCGACGACCTGCGGGCCGATCTCGACGCCTGGGTGCGGATCCCGTCGATCTCCGCCGATCCCACGCACGCCTCCGACGTCGCCCGCAGCGCCGGGTGGCTGGCCGAGGCGCTGCGCCGGGTGGGCTTCCCGACGGTCGAGATCTGGCCGACGCCCGGCGCGCCGGCGGTCTTCGCCGAGTGGCCGTCGGACGACGCCGACGCCCCGGTCGCGCTCGTGTACGGACACCACGACGTGCAGCCGGTGGACCCGCTGGAGCTGTGGGTCCACCCGCCGTTCGAGCCGACGCTCGTCGAGGGCCCGGACGGTCCCGAGCTGCACGCCCGCGGCGCGAGCGACGACAAGGGCAACGTCGTCATGCACCTGCTCGGCGTGCGCGCCCACCTCGCCGGGACCGGCCGCGACACCCCGGCCGTGACCCTCAAGCTGCTCGTGGAGGGCGAGGAGGAGTCCGGGTCACCGCACCTCGCCGCACTGCTGCAGGAGCGGCGGGACCGGCTCGACTGCGACGTCGTCGTCGTCAGCGACACCGGCATGGCCGCCCCCGACGTCCCCGGCGCGGTCGTCTCGCTGCGCGGGCTGGCCGGTGCGGAGATCACGCTGCGCGGCCCCGAGGTGGACCTGCACTCGGGGTCGTTCGGGGGCGCGGTCCCCAACCCGCTGCACGCCATGGCCGAGCTGCTGGCGGACCTGCACGACGAGCAGGGCCGGGTCACGCTGCCCGGCTTCTACGACCGGGTGCGCCCGCTCGGCGACCGGGAGCGCGAGCTGATGACCCGGCTGCCCTTCGACGAGGAGGCGTGGCTGGCCGGGCCGGCGGCGGGCTCCGCGGCGTACGGCGAGGCCGGGTTCAGCACCCTGGAGCGGATCGGCGCCCGGCCGACCGCCGAGGTCAACGGCATGTGGGGCGGCTACACCGGCCCGGGCCACAAGACGATCGTCCCGGCCGAGGCGCACGCGAAGATCAGCTTCCGGCTGGTGGCCGACCAGGTACCGGCGGACGTCGCCGACCAGGTCCGCGCCTGGGTCGACCAGCGGCTGCCGGCGGGGATCACCGCCGACGTGCGGGCCGAGAAGGCCGGCGTCGCCCCGTGCGCCAGCGACCTCGACTCCCCGCACATGGGCGCCCTGCGGCGGGCCGTCGCCCGGGCCTGGGACGGCGATCCCGACGGGGTGCTCTTCCTGCGCGAGGGCGGCAGCGGACCGGAGGCCGCCCTGGTCGAGAGGCTCGGCGCTCCGTTGCTGTTCCTGGGCGCGATGCTGCCCACCGACCGGATCCACTCACCGAACGAGCGGGTGCTGCTGCCCATGCTGCACCGCGGGGCCGAGGCGGCCGCGCACCTCTGGCGCGAACTCGCAGCGATCCCCGGCCGGTCATAGGCTGCGTCCGCGTCCGCCCTGGTCACCGGAGCGACGCGGGAGGCCCTGCCACCGCTGGAGGAGCGTCGATGTCCGACCACCGGCACCTCATCGGCCTGCTGCTGGGGACCGAGGAGGACTGGCCCACCGCCTTCGAGGCGATCGTGCGCCGCCTCGGCACCGTGCACGACGGCACCGGCGCCGCCCACCAGTACGACGTCGAGCGGATCACGGTCGAGCCGTTCGACCTGTGTGCCAAGCCCCGCTACGACCTGGTCATCGACCGCCTGGCCTACTGGTACTACCACCCCCGTGAGTGGCTGAAGAAGGCCGCGCTCATGGACGACGTCTACCTGCTCAACAGCCCCTTCACCTTCCAGAGCATGGAGAAGCACGCGGCGTACTGCGCCATGCTGCGGCTGGGGCTGCGCGTGCCCGACACGGTGCTCATCCCGTACAAGAACCCGCCGGACCACGCCAAGTACGCCTACACGGCGGAGAAGTACAACCGGCCCTTCGACCTGACGGCGATCGCCGAGCGGATGGGTTACCCGCTGTTCATGAAGCCCTACGACGGGGGCGCCTGGGTCGGCGTCACGATGATCCGCAACGCCGAGGAGCTGCAGCGGGCGTACGACGCCTCCGGTCAGCGGCTGATGCACCTGCAGAAGGCCGTCGCCGGGTACGACGTCTTCGCGCGGAGCCTGTCCATCGGCCCCGAGACCATGGTCATGAAGTTCGACCCCGACCAGCCGATGCACGGCCGGTACTCGGTCGCCCACGGCTTCCTGGACGCCGCCACCGGCGAGGAGACGGTCACCATCGGCCGGCTGGTCAACGCCTTCTTCCGCTGGGAGTTCAACTCCTGCGAGACCCTGATCAGGGACGGCGTCGTCCACCCCATCGACTACGCCAACGCCTGCCCGGACATCGCCCTGACCAGCCTGCACTACTACTTCCCGTGGGCGCTGAAGGCGCTGGTCCGGTGGTCGGTGTACTGCACCGCCACCGGTCGCCGGCCGCGGTACGACCTCGACACCCGCCGGTACTTCGACATCGCCGACCGCGAGGACCTGGGCTACGGGGAGAAGCTCAAGGCCTACCGCGGCCTGGCCGACGAGTACTTCCAGGTCGAGGCCTACTCCGACTTCTGCGCCAGCCGGCTCGCCCACCTCGACGAGGTCGTGCTCGACTGGGTGCGCAGCGCCGACTTCGACCGGCTCCTCGTCGACACCGTGCGCTCCACGTTCCCGCCGCACGAGCACGACCACTTCATCGCGCACTACCGGGGGCTGCTCGGCATGTGGATGCGCGACGAGGAGAGCCGGCTCGGTCGCAGCTAGGGCCTGGCCTGCGGATCGTGTGCGGCGCTGCGGGTGTCCCTGATCGGCCCACCCGGGACGGGTCTGCGCTCACGGACGACGATCGCCACAGCCTTCGGAGGTGGGCACCCAGGGCGACATCGATGGTGCCGAGCAGCAGCGGCCGGCGCTCCCCGCCCTGTCCGACTGGCCGCAGGCAGCCGACGCCGGAGTCGACCCGGTGATCGTCTCCACCGAGCGGGTGGCAGTGGACCTGTTCGTCGACGGCGACTACGAGTACGTCGTCCTCTTCTGGGAGAACGAGCCCGGACAGTGGGAAGAGGCTGGGTCCTCCAGTGGCCACGTCGACCGGGCCCACGTGGATGCCCAGGCCTGAGCCACCTGCCCGGCGAGCCGGCCGGCGTCCTCGAGCGGCGGCACACGGGACGGGCGAGATGGTCAGGGCAGCCAGGTGATCCCGTACTCCCGGGACGCCCGCGCGTAGGCCTCGTCCATCGGCCCGCCGGTCTGCGTCGCCTCGGCCAGGATCCGGAAGAACCCCTCCAAGCCCCCGGGCGTCAGGATGCAGACGAGTCGCCCGAAGCCCGGCACGAGCCGCCGGTGGGCGTGCGGGATCCCCCTGGGAAGGAACACGAGGCCGCCCGGCCCTGCCTGGAACTCCCGCCCGCCACAGACGAAGATGTGGTCGCCCTCGACCACGTAGTACATCTCGTCCTCGCGAGAGTGCACGTGGGTCGGGGTGTCGAGCAGCGGAGTCGCTTCCTCCAGGACGGTGCAGGAGCCGCCAGTCGCGTCTGCTGCCGCTCGCAGGATCAGGGTGGTCCCACTGAAGCTGAGCCGTTCACCACCGTCGCGGGGGACGGCGAACGGTGGCACTGGCGACGGTGTCACGGCGGCAAGTTACGCCTCGCTGACCCGTCCCGGGGGCCTTCCGTGCCCAGGCGCTCGTCGTGAGCGGGTAGCGGACCGCGAGCATCCCGGTCCGATGCCATCACCTCGCGCCTGGGGCCGTGCTCGACGGGATGACCAGAGGACAGCTCCAGCTCCCGGACCCGAGATGACAGCCGCGACAAGGACCTTCGTGTCGTCTGACCAGTCCGTGAGGAAGGCCACGAGCAGCCCGACAGCCACGGCCCAACCGATCATCCGCGCGCCAGTAAGCACTGCCCAGGTGGTCCGGCTGGTCAGGTCGGAAGGATCGGCCCATCTCCACCGAGACATCCACCGAGCGGGGTCGGGACCGCGGCTGCTTGCTCGACGCTGGCATGCCCGGCGGACCGCGGAGATGCAGGGCTGACCGCCGGTCAACGAATGGACCGGGAATGTGAAGCGCCTGCGGTCCCGCGGAGCCGTGGGAGGTGATGGACGCTGTGACGGAGGTTCTGGGACCGTGGGCCGGTCACGACGGGCCGTCCGTGCTCCCTGGCGGGCGGATGCGTGCGCGGGAGGGGCCTCCCCGGGCGAGCGCACGAGCGCGTGCCGCGCGCACGGGATGCCGGCGCGGAGGGGATCGTCTTCCCGCTCGTCACCACCGCCGAGTCGGCCGCCGAGTGTGTGGCCCTCACCAGGTACCCGCCCGAGGGGCGGCGGGGATGGGGACCGTTCGTGGCCCACGCGCGGTGGGGCGTCGGCCTGTTCGAGTACCTCGGCCGGCGCGGCGGTGAGACGGTCTGCACGCTGCTGATCGAGACCCTCAGCGCCGTCGAGAACATCGAGGAGATCTGCCGGGTCGATGGCATCGACTGCCTGACCATCGCGCCGTTCGACCTCTCCACCGAGATGGGCGTCTCGGGACGCCTCGACGCACCGGAGCTGGTCGAGGCGATCACCCACGTGGAGCGGGTGGCCGCCGAGGCGCGCATCCCGCTCGGCGGCGCGGCGCTGACCCTGGAGCAGACGCAGGCGCTCCTCGGGAGGGGATACCGCCTGCTCTGGCACGGCTTCGACGTGCTCGCGCTCGAGCAGTTCGTCCGCAGGACGGCGGAGTGGCGGGCCGTCTGACGGCACTTGCGCCGTGTGCGCCCGCACCGGCCGGTTGCCGCACACCGCAGCCACAGGACCCGGGATGACGCCTTCTCGATCGTCGGTTCAGTGCTGGCCCTCGCCTGTGTCGTGTATCTGTACCGGGTGGTCCTCCATGGGCCGCGGCGCTGACTCGACGTCGGTCGTCAGGCCGCTGCCCTCGCAGCCGGATCCGCCAGTCGCTCGGATGTCCCCGAGCGGCCGCCCACTTCGGGACACGTGTAGGTGAATCGCTGTGCGACGCTCGCCGTCCCCGTGATCCACTCGCCTCGCTGTCGAGGGAGAGATGGGTCGGTCCGCGTGCGCGTCATCGGCGTCCTGTGCATCGTCGCCGGACTCGTCCTGCTGTTCGGCCTGCGGTTCGTCGGCAAGAGCGAGAGGTCCGCCCCCGTCTGGACGGGCTACAACAAGGGTCAGGCCCTGTTCGCCGGCGCTGTCGCCATCGTCGCGGGTGTCGTGCTCCTGGTGGGCGGCGGGCAGTAGCCACCTCGAGGACGTCGCGGCGCAGGCGAGCGACGTGGGCGTCGGCCCCGTCGACGTCGCCGTCGGCACGTTCCGCCGGGCCCATGACGGTTGCCAGCGCGCCTCGTTCCCCGGACGTTCAGCTGCCTTCAGCGTCCCGGTGCCGCGCCCTTCGAGCGATCCGGCCCTGTCCCTGTCGGCCCACTCAGGGATACGCATCGCCGGGGGTGTCGTCCGGCGCGCTGTGGCCGCCGCTGTCTCGCGGTGCCGATACTGGGGATGTCCGACCTGCCAGGCGAGCGGATCTCGGCAGGTACTCGTGCCGAGAGGAGTGCGTGGGTGACCGGAGACCGCAGTGGCAGCGGTGCCCCCGCCGAGATCCGCGTGCTCGTCGTCGATGACCATCCAGAAGTGCGGAGGGCTCTGGCGGAAGCCCTGTCCGACGAGCACGACCTCACCGTCGTCGGCGAGTGTGAGGACGGGTCACAGGTCGTGGAGGCCGCTGAGAGGCTCTGCCCCGACATCGTGTTCATGGACCTGTCCATGCCGGTGATGGGCGGGTTCGCGGCGACGGAAGCGCTGCGTGCCGTCCGATCCCCGACCCGGGTCATCGTGTTGAGTGGTGAAGGCTCCGAGGCGCGGTCCCAGGCCGGGGCAGCCGGCGCTCGCGCCCTGGTGCCGAAGGGCACTCGTCTCGGTCCGCTGCTCCACTGTCTGCGCACGGTCGCCGCCGACGGCACGGGCTGTCCCTACTGCCTCTGATGCCATCAGGCACTCTCTCGACCCTTGGCGTCGAGGGCCTCGGATTCTCGGTGACGGAGGCAGCGGCACGCGGCAACCAGAGGTGTTCTACGCCTCAGCTCGTGCCGCTGTCCCTGGAGCCGCCCTCTGGGCCAGCCCGGCGGTGTCCTCGAGCGGCTCACTCGGGGACAGCCCCGCTGGCGGCGATCACCTCGCGGCAGGCTGAACGGCAACGTGAGTGCACTGGCGACGACACCGGCGAGGGCGAGGCCGATCGCTGACTGGAGGTCGTCCAGCCACCACACCAGGATCAGGACGAGCCATCGGCCGCCTCCAGGGACGTGGGTGGCGCACCAGATCCGCAGGACAGGCCCTAGTCCACGGGCCAGTCCGCGACCGGCTCGTTGGCGTGCATGAGCTCGCTGTAGCGGCGCAGCATCTCCCGCAGCGCGTCACGGCGGTCCAGCGGCTGCCGCTGCTCGTCGATCCGGTGGAACACCTCCGCCTGCCACTCCGCGCCGTTGCGGTAGGCGGTGCACCGGCGCTCGATCGCCCCCAGCAGCCGGTCGCTGACCGAGGTGTCGACGTCCCACTCGGCCAGCCCCTGCTGGGCCATGGGCAGCAGCCGGCGCAGCACCAGCTCGGTCACCGGCACCGTGCCGAGGCCGGGCCAGTACAGCTGGGCGTTGATGCCGTTGCGGGCGCCCTCGTCGAAGTTCTCCTCGGCGGTGGCGAAGGACATCTGCGACCACACCGGCCGGTCCTGCGCCGCCAGGGTGCGCAGCAGCCCGTAGTAGAAGGCGCCGTTGGCGAACACGTCGACGATGGTCGGCCCGGCGGGCAGCACCCGGTTCTCGACCCGCAGGTGCGGCCGGCCCCGGTGGATGTCGTAGACGGGGCGGTTCCAGCGGTAGACGGTCCCGTTGTGCATCCGGAGCTCGGCCAGCTGCGGGATGTCGCCGCGGTCGAGGACGGCGAGCGGGTCCTCCTCGTCGCAGACCGGCAGCAGCGCGGGGAAGTAGCGGACGTTCTCCTCGAAGTGGTCGAACACGGAGGTGATGAAGCGCTCCCCGAACCAGACCCGGGGCCGGACGCCCTGCTCCTTGAGCTCCAGCGGGCGGGTGTCGGTGGCCTGCTCGAAGAGCGCTATCCGGGTCTCCCGCCACAGCTCCTTGCCGAACAGGAACGGCGAGTTGGCACCGAGCGCCACCTGGACGCCGGCGATGCACTGCGCGGCGTTCCAGTGGGCCGCGTAGTCCTGGGGGCTGACCTGCAGGTGGAACTGGGTGCTGGTGCAGGCGGCCTCCGGCGCGATCGTGTCGGCGTGCACGTCCAGCCGCTCGGGCCCGGAGATGGCGATGTGCAGGTCCTCGCCCCGCGCGGCGAAGATCTGCTCGTTGATCAGCGCGTAGCGCGGGTGCGCGGTGATCGCCTCGCCGGTGACGTGCTCGGGCCCGAGGGTCGGCAGCGTGCCGATCATGACGATGTGCGCCCCGATCGCGCGGGCGCGCTCCTCGGCGGCGTTGAGGCTGGCCCGCAGCTCCGTCTCGAGCTCCGCGGCGGCCGTGCCGGCCAGCGACGTCGGCCGCACGTTCATCTCGATGTTGAACTGGCCCATCTCGGCCTGGAAGACCTCGTCGGCGATCGCGGCGAGGACCTCCTCGTTGCGCATCGCCGGGTCCTGCCGGGCGTCGACCAGGTTGAACTCGATCTCCGTGCCGGTCAGCGGTCGCTCGAAGTCGAACTTCGACTCGTTGAGCATCCGGCCGAACACGTCCAGGCAGCGGCGCAGCTTCTCCCGGTAGCGCAGGCGGTCCGCGCGCGAGAACGTCCGGGCCTCGACCTCTTGCCCCACGATGGTCGCCTCCCATCGGTGCCGACGTGCGGCCAGGTTGGCACAGAACCCGGTGCGCTGCCGCGTTTGTCGCCGGTGGGGGGCCGTGCGAGGGTCACCGGCGTGAAGGTGACCGATCGCTGGCACTCCGAGCGGATGGACCAGCCGATCGGCCTGGCCCGGTGGGGCCACTACGGAACGCCCGTCCTGGTCTTCCCCACTGCGGGCGGCGACGCCGAGGAGATCGAGCGCAACGGCGTGGTCGGCGCCTGCTGGCCGCTGATCGAGAGCGGCCGGGTCAAGCTCTACTCCTGCGACAGCGTGCCCGGGCAGGCCATGGTGGCGAAGGCAGGCCCGCCGGAGTACCGGATGTGGCTGTTCGACCAGTTCCACCACGCGATCCGGCACGAGGTCGTCCCGGCCATCCGCACCGACATGGGCGGGGACGAGACGCCGATCGTCGTCGCCGGCGCCTCGATCGGGGCGTTCAACTCCCTCGCCGTCCTCTGCCGGTTCCCCGACGTGTTCCGCGCCGCCGTGGGCATGAGCGGCACGTACCGGATCCAGAAGTTCCTCGACCACCGGTCCTCGCCGGACCTCTTCTTCGCCTCGCCGCTGGACTTCCTCCCCGGCCTGCAGGGTGAGCAGCTCGACCTGCTGCGCACCCGGTTCGCGGTCATCGCCACCGGCCAGGGGGCGTGGGAGGACGTCGGTGCGTCCTGGGACGCCGGCGACGTGCTCGGCAGCAAGGGCGTGCCGAACCGGGTCGACGTCTGGGGCCCGGAGTGGCCGCACGACTGGGAGACCTGGCGGCGGATGCTGCCGCAGTACCTCGACGAGCTGTGCTGAGGGCCCTGCTACGAGGCGTACATCTGGAAGTCGCGGGCGAACGCCTCGGTCATCTCGATGACCTGCTGAAGCTCCGGGTGCCGGACGACGACCATGCCGTCGCCGGTGACCGTCGAGCGCCAGTCGCGGCGCGGCGCCCCCACCGGGAGCAGGTCGACGAGCGCCACGTGGTCGCCGTACCGGCCCAGCAGCGCGTCGAGGCCCTCCGAGTGCGTGATCCGCCCGGAGCCGCGGGCGCGCTTGAAGACGGCGCCGGCGTTGTACCGGCGCTCCAGCGGCTGCATGGACCCGTGGACGACGGCCTGCGCCCAGCCGACGTAGGTGTCGCCGTCGGTGGCGTAGTTCATGACGTCGACGACGCGGGCACCGGGCGGGCGGGCCCCGATCTCGCCGAACACCGCCTCGCCGTCGTGCTTGAGGTACCACTCCATGTGCGTGAAGCCGGTGCGGAACCCGAGCGCGGCCAGCACCGCCTCGCCCATCCGCCGTCCGTCGGCGAGGTGTGGCACGGACAGGTCGCGCAGCGAGATCGACACCGGGCTGACCCACTCGTGCATGCGCATCTGCAGCGGCCGCGGGCGGTACCAGAGGACGTGCTCGAACAGGATCCGGCCGTCGGCGCAGATGGTGTCGAAGGTGAACTCCTCGCCGTCGACGAACTCCTCGACGCTGACCTCGGGCACGTGCCGCAGCAGGGGCAGGACCTCGGTCAGCTCCTGCGGCGAGTCGACCCGGTAGGTGTCCGCCGAGCCGGCGCCCGCGATCGGCTTCACGATCAGCGGGTAGCCCACCTTCTCCGCGGCCGCCCACACCTCGGCGACGGTGCGCGCGCTGACGTGCCACGGCGTCCGGATGCCGGCGGCGTCCAGGACGCGCTTCATCCGCTCCTTGTCGCGGAAGGGCACGGTCTGGTCCACGGTCATGCCGGGCAGCCCGAAGGTCTCCCGGATGCGCGCCGCCAGGAGCATGTACGGCTCCCAGAGGCACTCCACCCGGTCGATCGAGACGTGCTGCGACAGCCCGCGCAGCGCGCCGAGCACCGCACCCTCGTCGGCGAGGTCCACGTGCTCGTAGTGGGCCAGCGACGAGCGGGCGGCCTCGGGCAGCGCGTCCGGCGGCTGGTCACCCACCCCGATCACCCGGGCGCCGACCCCGACCAGCGCCCGGGTGAAGTACGCCATCTCCGCCGGGTAGCCGGGGGAGAGCACCACGACGTCCATCGCACCTCCGGGTCGTGTCAGGCTCCTGCTGTCAGGCCTCGGCCAGTTCCACGCGCACCCCGCTGACGATCCGGTGCAGCGCGTCCTCCACCACCGCGGTGTCGGGGTCGCGCACCATCGCGTACCCCTCACCCAGGTAGTCGGTGGCAGCGGGCTGCCCGGGCCGGGGGAGCCGCGCCTCCACCACGAGGTGCCCGATCTGCTCCTGGACGGCGTCGACACCGTGCACCGCGCGAACGCGGCCGCGCCCCATGCCGCGCAGGTAGGCCGTCCCGGCCGCGTACCGGCGCTCGGGCACGTCGAACCGGCCGAGGACCACCAGTTCCGCCCAGGCGCGGTAGAGGTCGACGTCGTGCGCGTAGCCGTGCATCGAGGTCAGCTGCGCCCCGGGCGGCCGGGCGGCCACCTCCGAGACCGCGACCGAGCCGTCGGGCCGGGCGAACCACTCCATGTGCGTCAGCCCGTCGGTGACGCCCAGCGCCTCCAGCGCCGCCGGCCCCCAGCGGTGGATGCCCTCGTACCGCGGGCCGCCGATGTCGCGGGGCAGCAGGACCGTCCACTGGATCCACGGGGTGCGCAGGACCTCCAGCGGCGGCGGGCGGTAGTCCGCGATCGACGACCACACGGTCGAGCCGCCGAGGGTGACGCTGTCGAAGGTGTGCTCCTCGCCGGTGAGGAACTCCTCGAGCAGCGCGGGCGAGTCGCCGCCCAGCGGCACGGCGGCCAGCCAGCCCCGCAGCATGTCGCCGTCGTCGAGCCGGAACGTCGACTGCGCGCCGGCGCCGGCGGGCGGCTTGGCGACCAGCGGGAACCCGACCCCGTCGGCGAAGGCCAGCGCCTCCCCGGGCGAGCGCACGAGCGCGTGCCGCGCGCACGGGATGCCGGCCGCCTGCAGCGTCTCCTTCATCTGCGACTTGTCCCGCACGTTGAGGGCCGTCCGCACGTCCATGCCCTCGATGCCGAGGGACTCGCGCACCTGCGCCAGCGGCACCTGCAACTGCTCGAGGGCGCCGACCAGCTTCTCCACCCGGCCGATCTGCCCGGCCAGGCCGCTCACCGCCCACGCCAGCTGCCGCGGGTCGAGCGCGTCGTCGACCCGCCAGTGGCCGTCGAGCCGCTCGCGCAGCCGCGGCGGGATCCGCTCCACGGGCTCGCAGGTGACCAGCCCGAGCCGGACGCCGGGCAACTCCGCGGCGACGGAGACGAACCGGGTCGTGGCCTCCATCAGGTACGGCGCGACGAAGGCGGCGACGACCATGGGCGGACGCTACGCCCGGGGGCCCGGTCCGGCAGTCCAGCGGGGAGACCGGGGCGCTCTTAGGCTCCCGCCATGAACGTGGTCTTCGTCGATCCGGCCTTCCCGTCGACGCAACGCCACTTCGTGCGCGCCCTGGCCGAGGTGGGGGCATCGGTCTACGGCGTCGGCGACCGCCCGGGGGAGTGGCTGGACGACGAGCTGCGGTCGTGGATGGTGCACTACCACCAGGTCCCGGACGTCACCGACGTCGGCGTGATGACCGACGCCGTCCGGTGGATCCAGGACAGGGTCTGGGTCGACCGGCTCGAGGCCACCATCGAGTCGCACACCCTGGCCGCCGCGCGGGTGCGGGAGAACTGCACGATCCCCGGGACGTCGGTGCGGACGGCGTGGCTGTGCCGGGACAAGCCGTCGATGAAGGAGGTCCTCCGCGCGGCCGGCGTGCCGACGGCGGCGTCGACCGCGGCGTCCACCGCCGCCGAGGTGTGGTCGTTCGCGAGGGAGATCGGCTACCCGCTGGTCCTCAAGCCGCGGACGGGCGCGGGGGCCCTGGACACCACCCGGGTCGACGGCGACGGCGAGCTCGAGGCCGCGCTCGGCAGGTTCGGCGCGCAGCAGGTCGACTCGATCGCCGTCGAGGAGTTCGTCGAGGGGCACGAGGGCTTCTACGACACCGTCTCGGTCGACGGCGTCCCGGCGCTGGACTTCGTGTCGCACTACTTCCCGAACGTGCTCGAGGCGATGCGCACCCGCTGGATCTCGCCGCAGTTCGTCGCCACCAACCGGATCGACTCGGTGGCCGACTACCAGGAGCTGCGCGACCTGGGGCGGCGGGTCAACGAGGCGCTCGGCATCGGCACCAGCGCCACGCACATGGAGTGGTTCTTCGGTCCGAAGGGGTTGAGGTTCAGCGAGATCGGCTGTCGCCCGCCCGGCGTCGGTGCCTGGGACCTCTACTCGGCCGCCAACGACCTCGACGTCTACCGGCAGTGGGCCGACTCGATCGTGCACGGGCAGATCTGGGGGCGGCCGTCCCGGCAGTACTCGGCCGGCATCGTGGCGCTGCGGCCCGACCGGGACGGCACCATCTCCGGCTACTCGGGCGTCGACGAGATCCAGGCGCGCCACGGGCACTGGGTGCTGGACGCGCACCTGCCGCCGCCGGGGACGCCGACCCAGCCCGAGACCGCCGGCTACATGGCCAACGCCTACGTGCGGATGCGGCACCCGGACTTCGACACGCTGCGCGGGATGCTCGACGACGTCGGGCGCACCGTGCACGTCCACGCGAACTGACGCCCGTGACCCCGTCGATCACGCTGCTCGGCCCGCAGCGGCGGCCGACCCTGGACCGGGTGCTGTCCTCCCTGGGTGTCGTCGGCCCCGTGGCCGTCGTCAACGCCGGCTGGCAGGAGCGGGAGTCCGACGACGCCGAGATCCTCGCGCTGGCCGGTGGGCAGGCGACGAACCTGCGGTTGTTCGCCCGCTGGATGGACGTGCTGCGGGCCGACCCGGAGTACGCCGAGGCCGAGCGCGCGCACCGGCTCGTGCTCGACGAGCTGCAGCAGCTCTACCTGGTCCGGCTGGAGCACGCCCTGCAGGCCGTGTACGCGGTGGCCGGCCGGAGCGTCGGCCACCCGACCGTCCAGGCGACCGCGGTGGAGGACGCGCTCGCGGCGGTGCGGCTGCTCGACGCCACGCACGTGGCCCGGGTGCAGCAGCTGCACGACGACTTCTACGGCACGTGGCGGCTGGAGTCCCGGGGCGCGATCGCCGGGCACCGCGAGGAGGTGCGCGGCCTGCTGTCGGCGGCGGCCTGCCTGGTCGTCGCCGGCGGGCACGTCGGCGAGCTGGTGCGCGTCGTGCACCTGTTCCACCTGGCGCCGCACCTTCCCCCGCGGGTGGTCGCGTGGTCGGCCGGGGCGATGGCGTTGACCCCCCGGGTGGTGCTCTTCCACGACCGGGCGGCGCAGGGCGCGTCGCTCACCGAGGTCTTCGATGCGGGGATCGGCGTCATCCCCGGGCTGGTGCTGCTGCCGCACGCGCGCCGGCGGCTGCGGACGGAGGACCCCCTGCGCATGTCCGTGCTGGCCCGGCGGTTCGCGCCGTCCCGGTGCGTCGTCCTGGACGACGGCGTCCGGGTGGACCTCGGCCCGGGAGGTGCTCTGCCGTCCGATGCCCGGGTGGTCGACCAAGAGGGGCGCATCGTCGAGGGAGCCGCCGCGTGACCGCGGCCCGGCCGCGGACGGGGTCCGGCCGGCTGGCGATCAACCGGCTCAAGTCGGCGAAGCCGCTCGACGGTGCGGCGGTCGACCGGTTCCTGGCGCGCCACGAGACCCCGGTGGTCGAGGGGGACCGGTGCACGTTCCTGTGGCGCGGCGAGGCGGACGAGGCGTGGATCTGCCAGCGGATCGTCGGCCTGCCCGACCGGATCCCGATGCGCCGGCTGCACGGCACCGACCTGTGGTACCTGGTGCTGGAGCTGCCGGAGGGCTCGCGCGTCGAGTACCAGGTCGAGATCCGGCGCGGCGACCACTACGACCGCTTCAACGACCCGCTCAACGAGAAGCGGTCGCACGGGCCGGTCGGCTCGTCGTCCCTGGCCTTCGGCGCCGGCTACGAGACGCCCGACTGGGTGCTCCCGGACCCCGACGCCCGTCAGGGCGAGCTGAAGGACCTCGTGCTGCGCAGCCGGGCGCTCGGCCGCGACGCGCACGTGACGCTCTACCTCCCGGCGCGGTTCCGGCCGACCGCCCTGTACCCGCTGCTCGTGGTGCACGACGGCGGCGACTTCCTGCAGTACGCCTCGATGAAGACGGTGCTGGACAACCTGATCCACCGGCTGGACGTCGCGGAGACCGTCGTCGCCTTCACCCACCCGGGGGAGCGGCTGACCGAGTACGCGAACTCGCCGGCCCACTCGCGGTTCCTCACCCAGGAACTGCTGCCGGAGCTGGAGTCCTCGCTGCCGCTGGTCGGGCAGCCGGCCGGGCGGTGCCTGCTCGGCTCGTCGTTCGGCGGGGTCGCCGCGCTGTCGGCCGCCTACCGGTCACCGGACACGTACGGATCCCTCGTGCTCCTGTCCGGGTCGTTCGTGTTCACCGACATCGGCACGGACCACGGCGGCGGGCCGGTCTTCGACCCGGTCGTCAAGTTCGTGAACCGGTTCCGGGCCAAGCCGCGGAGCGTCGCCGACCGGGTCTTCATGTCCTGCGGTGTCTACGAGCAGCTGATCGTGCCCAACCGGTCGATGGTGCACGTGTTCGAGAACGCGGGCATGCAGGTCCGCTACACCGAGGCCCGGGACGGGCACTCGTGGGAGAACTGGCGGGACCGGCTGCGCGACGCGCTGTCCTGGGTGTACCCGGGCCCCCAGAAGCTCTACTACGAGTGAGCCGGGGCAGGCGGGGCAACGACTGTCAGTCCCCGGCTCGTCGGCCCGCCCCACCGCTGATCGCCGGGGTCGCTGCGGGATGCGTGCGGTCGTCGGCCGGTGCCACCTGACCGGATCGGCTCCGCAGCTGGACGGCAGCCACGGAGGCCAGCACCAGCAGGCCGCCGGCGAGCTGGACCGGGGTGAGGAACTCGCCCAGGGCGAGCGCGGCCAGGACCGTGGTGACCACGGGCTCGAACGTCGAGAGGATCGACGCGACGGACGGACCGGTCCTGCGCAGGCCGGCGAAGAACGCGAGCATCGCCACGACGGTGGACACCACGGCGATGCAGGCGACCCACAGCCACCCGGCCGGTCCGAAGCCGAGGTCGATGCCGCCGCCTGCTGCGGCGCGGACGGCCAGCGTGACCGCGGCCCCGGTCATCACCAGCGCCGAGAGCACCACCGGGGGCGTCCGGTGCACCGCGGTGTCGGCGACGAGGATGTAGACGGTGTAGGTCAGCGCGGCGCCGAAGGCCAGGGCGACCCCGAGCGGGTCGAACCGCACCGCACCGGCGCCCAGGAGGACCAGCAGCGTCCCGACCGACGCGACGAGCACGGCGACTCCTCGTGCCGGCGTCAGCCGGTCCCGCCCGAGGGCGGCGGCGGCGAGGGTCACCAGCGCCGGGTAGGTGTAGAGCACCAGTGCCACCAGCGACGCGTCGATCCGCTCGAGTGCGGAGAAGTACAGGGTGGCCTGGGTGGCATACCCGACCGCACCCAGCCCGAGGCCGGTCAGCACGACGCGCCGGGCGAGCCCGCCCGGCTCCGACCGCGGCGCGGCAACGGGACGGCCGGCCCGCAGCTCCGGCCGCAGCGCCAGGACCAGCCCCAGCAGGACGGCGGCGATCGTGAAGCGGAGCAGCAGCAGCGCGTCGGGTGAGACCCCGGCGGCGTAGGCGAGCTTGCCGAACACCCCCATGGCGCCGAAGCACGCCGCGGACAACAGGCACAGTGCAGGACCCACACCCTCAGCGTCGACGTCCGCTCCGGTGAGGTCCAGTGACCACTCGTGGAGCCGACTCGTTAGCGTTGCTGCATGGTCGACCTGGACCTGCGCCGGCTGCGGGTGTTGCGGGAGCTGGAGGAGCGCGGCACCCTCGCTGCCGTCGCGACCGCGCGGGGCTACACGCCGTCCGCGGTGTCGCAGCAGCTGGCCGTCCTGGAGAAGCAGGCCGGGGTGCGGCTGCTGGAGAAGGCCGGGCGCGGCGTGCGGCTCACCGACGCGGGTCGGCTGCTCGCCCAGCACGCCGGGGTGCTGCTCGCCGCGGCCGAGGCCGCACGGGCGGACCTGGCGTCGCTCACCGGGGAGGTCCGGGGAACGGTGCGGGCCGGCGGCCTGCAGTCGGCGACCCGCCGCCTGCTGATCCCGGCCCTGACGCACCTGCAGGTCGCGCACCCGTCGGTCCGGGTCGACATCTCCGAGCTCGAACTCGAGCCGGCGATGCCGGAGCTGCGGCTGGGCACTCTCGACCTGGTCATCAGTGACGAGTACGACGGCCACCCCCGGCCGCGGCCGGCCGGACTCCGGTTCGAGCTGCTGCACCAGGAGCCGCTGAAGCTGGTGCTGCCCGCCGCGCACCCGGCCGCCCGGCACGGCGGCCCGGTCGCGGTGGCCGCCCTGCGCGAGGAGGTCTGGGTCGCCGCCGCCGCCGGCACCGGCCACCACGCCCTGGTCGTGGGCACGTGCCGGTCCCTGGGCGGCTACGACCCCGACCTGCGGCACCGGTCCAACGACGCCGACGTCCAACTCGAACTCGTGCGTGCCGCGGGAGCCGTCGCACTCATGCCGCCCCTCACCCTCCCGCCGGCGGACCCGACCCTGGCCGTCCGAGACGTCGCCGAAGCCGCCATCGGCCGCCGGTTGGTGATCCTCACCCGGGACCAGCCCACGGCTCCCGCGCTCGGTGCCGTCCTGGCCGCCGTCCGGGCACAGGCCGGGCGGCTCGGTGCCGGGTCCGGAGCGTGAGTGCCCGGGAGCGGCCGGCCAGTGGTTGCGATCCCGAGGTCCTCGTCGAGGTCGTGGTGGAGTCGGGACACCTGCGACCGTGTCGAGCGCCGATCGAGGTGTCGCTGCGGGGGGTGGGGACCGGGGCCGCCCTCCTGGCGTCAGACTCCTGGCGACGAGGAGCGCTCACGAGGCCGCGGCGCTCCCCTCATGCCGGACCGACCGGACCGGACCCCGATGCAGGGAGGACGACGCCATGACCGCCGAACGCGGACACACCATCTACATCGGCGGGCAGTGGTGTGCAGCCGACACACGGGCCACCTTCGCCGTCACCGATCCGGCCACGGGTGAGGTCATCGGGGAAGCGGCGGACGGTGGCCGGGTCGACACGGCGGCAGCGATCGCCGCCGCCGAAGGCGCCCTGCCGGCCTGGTCGGGCACGACCGCGTACCAGCGCGCGGCCGTTCTCGCGAAGGCCGACACGCTGATGCGCGAGCGCCGGAGGGAGCTGGCCGCGCTGATGACCCGCGAGCAGGGCAAGCCGCTGAAGGCCGCGAGGAACGAGGTGGCCTACGCCGCGGACTTCCTCGCGTGGTTCGCCGAGGAGGCCAAGCGCATCAGCGGGGTCACGATCCCCTCCGCGCGGGCCGACCAGCGGTTCGTGACGATGCGTCAGCCGGTCGGCGTGGTCGCGGCCATCACGCCGTGGAACTACCCGATCTCGATGCTGACCCGCAAGCTCGCGCCGGCCATCGCCGCCGGCTGCACCTCGGTGCTCAAGCCCGCCGACCAGACCCCGCTCTGCGCGGTGGCGACGGTGCAGGTGCTCGCCGACGCCGGGCTGCCCGCCGGCGTGGTCAACATGGTCACCACCACGCGCGCTGCCGAGGTCGGCGACGCGCTGCTGGACTCCCCGGTGGTCCGGAAGCTGACCTTCACCGGCTCCACCGCCGTCGGGAAGATGCTGGTGGCGAGGGCCGCCGCCACCCTCAAGCGCGTCTCGGTGGAGCTGGGCGGCCATGCGCCGTTCATCGTCTTCGGTGACGCGGACCCGGTGCGGGCGGCCAAGGGGGCCGCGCTGGTCAAGTTCCTCAACACCGGTCAGGCGTGCATCAGCCCGAACCGCATCTACGTCCACCGCTCCCTCTACGACACCTTCGTCGCCACCCTCGAGCAGCGCATCGCGGCGCTGCGCGTGGGCAGGGGTGACCAGGAGGGAATCTCCATCGGTCCGCTGATCGACGACCGGGCCGTGGCGAAGATGGAGGCGCAGGTCGACGACGCACGCACCCGGGGCGCCCGGGTCGTGGCCGGTGGTGGGCGGGTGCAGGTCGACGGGCTCGGCGGCACGACCTTCTTCTCGCCCACCCTGCTGGCCGACGTGACGCCGGACATGCTCGTCTCCCGGGAGGAGACGTTCGGGCCCATCGCCGCGGTGACCCCGTTCGACGACGAGGACGAGGTCGTCGCCCGGGCCAACGACACCGAGTACGGCCTGGCCGCCTACGTCTACACCAACGACCTGTCGACGGCGATCCGGGTGACCGAGAAGCTGCGTTTCGGGATGGTCGGGGTCAACGACATCAACCCCACCTCCGCCGCCGCACCCTTCGGCGGGGTCAAGGCCAGCGGACTGGGACGCGAGGGCGGGTACGAGGGGATCGACGAGTACCTCGACACCAAGCTCGTCGGCATCGCGATCTGAACTCGCCCGGGACGGCCGTGCTGCCCCGCCGTGAGGGGACGACGGCGGCCACGGCGTCTTCGCTGACCTGGCGCCCGCATGGGTACCCCCGCCTCGATCGTCCAGCAGGTGGGTCGGTCCGGAGATCGTGCCCGCAGCCGCCCGCGTCGTCGACGCGGCCGTCCGGGTGGTGGGCCCGGGCCGGAGGGTGTCGACCCGGTGTCACCAGGGCCCGGAGGCCTCGAGGCGAAGCGCCCCTCGCTCCTGGCGTGCAGGAACACCGGCACCGCGACGTGGGAGCCGTCCCAGCAGCGGCCGTTGGCGTGGTCGCGCGCCCAGCTCAGTCGGTGGTCATCGCGCGCCGGCGGACGCGCTCGTCGTAGCGGTCGCGCTCGCCGCCCAGGGGCCTGCCGAGGTACTCGCCCAGCGTGACGCCGGCGGCGAGGGCGAGCCCGACGGCGGCGGCCCCGACGAGGGCGCCGAGCCCGTCGTCGATCCGTGCGTCGACGACGATGGTGAACAGGCCGTGGTAGACGGCCAGTCCGGGCAGCAGCGGGACGATGCCGCAGACGGCGACGAGCTGCGGTGGGACCCGGAGCCGCTCGGTCAGCACCTCGCCGCACGACCCGAGGACGACGGCGGCGGCCCCGGCGGCCAGGGCGGGACCGGCACCCAGTTCACCGGCTGTCCAGAACGTCGTCCAGGCCAGCGCGCTGGCCACCGTGGCCACACCGACGGCGCGCGGCCGGGCATGGGTGGCCAGGGCCCAGAACCCGGCGATCCCGGCCGACGCGGCCAGCGCGACGGCGAACGGCACGGGAGCGGGGGAGGTGTCGATGACGGTCAGTGGGAGCTGTGCGCGCTGGGCCAGGTCCAGGACGCCGGCGATGCCCACGACGATGCCGGCGGTCAGGGTCACCACTTCGAAGGCCCGCGCCCCGGCGGTCACCGGGAACCCGCTGATGGCGTCCTGGGCCGCACTGACCAGGGACAAGCCGGCGAGCAGCACGACGATGCCGGCGGCGACGACCAGGGAGGTCTGTACGTCGACGTCCCAGGCGAGCAGGAGGACGGCGACCCCGGTGGCCAGCGCAGCCCCGGCCACCTGCTGGAAGAACAGCGGCAGGCTCCGCCGGTTGAGCGCGCGCATCACCTGCTCGACCACAGCGGTGGTCAGCGCCGCGAGGACGGCCTCCCGCCAGCCGCCGCCGAGGACCAGCCCGAAGCACCCGGCGACGCCCGCCCATCCCAGCGCGGTCACGCTCCGGCGATAGGTGGCGGGCGCCGAGACCACCCGGTCCAGCCGGCGGTGCGCCTCCTCGACGTCGAGGTCGCCGGCGCCGACCGCACGGGCCAGGTCGGTGATGCCCTGCAGGCGGGTGTAGTCCAGCCGGCTCGTGTGCACGATCCGCATCGCGGTGAGCGGCACCGCGTTCTCCCGGTCGTAGCTGACCGTGATCGACCCGAAGGTGATGTCGACCTGGCAGCTGGTGAGCCCGTAAACGGCAGCAACTCGCAGCACCGTCGCGGTCGCATCAGCCGCCGACGCCCCGACGGCCAGCATCGACGCCCCGATGCGCAGGGCCAGCGCCAGCGCGGCGTGCGCGGTGAGGTCGTCCATCCGGCTGGCCTGGGCCCGCAGGCCGATCGGCGCGGTCGGCGGGCTGGTCCCCGCGATCGCCCGCCAGGCCCGCTCCGGGATGCGCGCGTACGGCATGTGACGATTCGGAGGCCAGGTGGGCACGCCTCAACGGTATGTGCGGCCACGCGTCGACCGACGACCACGTGACGGGCCGGCCCATGACGTGTACGACAGGGCTCGCGGGCCGCGAGGCCGCCGAGTCCCGGCTCTACCTCGGGACGATCACCGGGGACGCCCTGCTGGTGGACGACAACCCGCTGCCGTGACGCGGGACGACGTCGACGACAGCCGGTGGGTCCGCACGAGGTGACACCCCCGCCCGACCACGGGCGACCGGGTGGACCAGGGGCTCGGTGGGCGGGCATGGGCCGGCGCCGGGTGCCTCGCGTCGACGCTGCCGGATCCCGCGGCCGCGCGCGGGGCCTCCGGGTCATCGACATGGCATGGTCACTCGGGATGACCGTCGCGGTGTTGCACGGACTGATCCGGGCAAGCGGGGAGCGGCGCACCACTCCCGGCATCTGACAGCGACCGGGAATGTCGGCTCACCCGACGGTCTCGAGGAGCACGTGCACGGATCAGCACCGCCGGATCGGCGTCCGGGCAGAGGGCGGCGCAGGTGCAGCTCGGCGGCGAGGACATCCTCGGCCCCCGGGCGCGTGAGGTGCTTGTCGTCCCGCCCCGACGATGGTTGCCTCGAGTGGTCCGGCATCGCAGGTCGGCGATCGCCACCCTCGCGCGCCGCCGGTGTGCCACAGGCTCGTCGAGGGGTGGTCCGACCGGCCTCCGGTCACCGTCCGGAGGGCGTGACCGATGAGGCCGGTCACGACGCCGGTCCGCGAGGTGCAGCCACGCATCCCGGTCGGGAGGTGCAGACGTGTCAGCTGTCGGTGGGACCGTGCGCACGGCCGAGACGGTGCGCAGCGCAGCGGCGACCCTGGTGGACGTCGTCGAGCAGCGCGCGGCGGAGATCGCAGAAGCCCGCCGGCTGCCCGCCGACCTCGTCGGGGTGCTCAAGCAGGCGGGCGTGTTCAGCATGCCGATGCCCCGCACCTGGGGCGGTCCCGAGATGACCCTCCGGCAGCAGGTCGAGGTGATCGAGCTCCTCTCGGCCGCCGACCCCTCCGTCGGCTGGTGCGCGATGATCGGCTCCGACGCAGGGTTCTACTCCGCGTTCCTCGACGACGAGGCCGCCCGGTCGGTCTGGCCGGACCTGGACGCGGTGACCGCCGGCTGGGTCTTCCCCGCCGGCCGTGCCCGCCGCCGGGGCGACGGCTTCGTCGTCGACGGGCGGTGGTCGTTCGGCAGCGGCTGCACGCACGCCGACGTGATCGTCGGCGGCTGCGTCGAGTTCGACGGGGACGTGCCCGTGACGACCGAGCAGGGCCTCCCGGTCGTCCGGATCGTCATCGCGCCGGCGCAGGCGTGGACGGTGCACGACACCTGGTTCACCACGGGCCTGGCCGGTAGCGGCAGCCACGACTACAGCGTGCAGGGCTTGATCGTGCCTGCCGAGCGGACGTTCAGCTTCCTCGACAGACCACGACGGCCGGGACCGCTGTACGCCTTCCCCGGGGCGTTCTTCGCCAACATGTCCGGCGTTCCGCTGGGGCTGGCCCGCCGGGCGATCGACGTCGCGCTGCAGGTCGCCGGTAGCAAGGTGTACCGGCCCCGCGGGAACCGGATGCGCGAGGAGCCGCGGGTGCGCCTGGCCATCGCCCGTGCCGAGACCGACCTCGGGGCGGCGCGGGCGTACGTGTACGACGCCCTGGACCGCATGTGGGACCAGCTGGAGACCGACGGCGTCATGACCACGGCGACCCGGGTGCACCTGGCCCTGTCGCGGGCCAACGCCTTCCGGATGGCCCGCGACGTCGCCCAGCAGATGGTGGACGTGGTGGGCACCGAGGCGATCTTCACCTCCTCACCGCTGGACCGGTTGCTGCGGGACGCCGTCACGATGAAGCAGCACGTCGTGGCCCAGGACCGGGCGCTGGAGCTGGTGGGAGGCCTCGTGCTGGGTGAGGAGCCGCCCTTCCCCTTCCTCTGATCCGATCCGGTCACGGCCGTGGCTCGTTGACGAACGCGGGAGCGTCCTCGTGCACTGGTCACGACGCGCCGGGCACCACCATCCGGTCGGCGCCGGCGCGTCACCTGGAGCGATGGACCCGGTCCCGGAGCCCCGCCCGCACCGTTCACAGCTCCTGCGACCGAGCGGTGCCCCGCACTGCTTCCACGAGGCTCTGTCAGGCGCATCCTGTGCACGTGGAGGGATCGGTGTCGGGGAGACGGCTCTCGGTCTCCGCGAGCCGCCGAGGCCGCTGCGCGATCCCGGTGCAGTCACCCCGTCGAGCCGGTCCGTCGTGGTCTCGTGCAGGAGGCACACGCGGACGTCGGGTACGGACCGAGGTGGCCGCGGGGTGCCACCGGGTGTCGCACCGTCCGGGGGCACCGTGGCAGGGGGTGTCATGCGTGTCGCGGTGGCTGAGGACTCGCTGATCGTGCGCGAGGGGCTGACCAGGTTGCTGGAGTCCTCGGGGCACGCAGTGGTGGTCTCGGTGGACCGCCCGGACCGCCTGGCGGCCGAGGTCGCCCGGGCGCAGCCCGACGTCGTCGTCATCGACATCAGGATGCCGCCCACGTTCACCGACGAGGGGCTGCGCGCGGCGGCGGCGATCCGTCACCGCCACCCGGGCGTCGGGGTGCTCGTGCTGTCCCAGTACGTGGCGCCCGGCTATGTGACCTGGCTGCTCGAGCAGACCCCGGACCGGGTCGGCTACCTGCTCAAGGACCGCCTCGTCGACGTCGGCGCTCTGGCTCAGGCGCTGGAGCGGATCGTGGCCGGCGAGACCGTGGTCGACCCGGAACTGGTCCGCCTGCTGATCCGCAGTCGTGCCCGCTCCGGTCCGCTCGTCAGCCTCACCGAACGGGAACGGCAGGTCCTCGCGCTGATGGCCGAGGGACTGTCCGACCGAGGCATCGCCGATCGACTCGTCGTCTCGCTGCACACGGTGGGGACGCACGTCCAGCACGTCTTCCGCAAGCTGGCGATCCCCGACACCGCAGCCGACAACCGTCGGGTGCACGCCGTGGTGACCTGGCTGCAGAACGGGCCACCGACACCGTCGGCTCCGCCGAGCGGGGCCTGAGCCGGGCCGCTCGGGATCAGGGTTTTCCGGGACGCCCCCGACGACCCGGACGCCGACCCTGCCGTCCATGACCGCACGACTCCGTCACCTGCTCGGCGCCCTGCTCCTCGCCGTGGCTCTCACCGTCGGCCTCACCGTCGCCGCGACTCCCGCGGCACGCGCCGCGCCGCCGATCGACTACGTGGCACTCGGCGACTCCTCGTCCTCCGGGCAGGGAGCCGGCCCCTACGACCTGGGAGGACCACCCTGCTGGCGCTCCAGCGCGGCGTACGGGCCGCTGTGGGCGCAGCAGCACACCGCCCGGTCCTTCGCCCTGCTGGCGTGCTCCGGCGCGACCACCCTCGACGTCCTCGCCACCCAGGTGCCACAGATCCCCCGCACCACCGACCTGGTGACACTCACGGTCGGCGGCAACGACGTCGGCTTCTGGCCGGTCATGCAGACCTGTACCTTCGCCCCGGACGACCAGACCTGCCTGGCAGCCATCGAGCAGGGCAGGCTGATCGCGACGACGGTGCTACCGCTTCGGCTCTCGGCCCTGCTGGTGGCCGTCCACCGGGCGGCACCGCACGCGCGGGTCGTGGTCCTCGGCTACCCCCGGCTGTTCGAACTCGGCCCCTGCCCCGCGCCGGTGCCGAACGAGACCCGCCGGACCGCCCTCAACGCGGGAGCCGACCTGCTCGACCAGGTGATCGGCACGGTCACCCGCGCGGTCGGTGACACGTTCGTCGACGTCCGGGACCGCTTCACCGGGCACGGCATCTGCGCACCGGCAGGGCAGGACTGGATCAACGGTCCCCTCGCGGGGGTGGACACCTACCACCCCGACCGCGACGGCTACGCCCTCGGACTCCTCCCCGCGCTCACCGCCGTCACCGGCTGAGCGCAGGGGGCGTGCTCCCTCCCCTCCGGGACCGACCGGTGCCACGATGACCCGGTGGCCGAGCTCCAGGGCCGCCCGGCACGCCCGCGGCCGATCCCCGCCGCCGCGGCAGGGATCGCCACGCTGGCGGTCGGCCAGGTGTGGCTCGGCGTCACCCTGTACGACGGTCCGCCACCGCTGTGGCTGCTGTCCGGCTTCGTCGGCGGACTGTTCTTCGCCGCCGCCGGACTCGTCGTCTGGCGGGTCCGCCCGGCCAGCCGCACCGGGCCGCTGATGGTGGTCTTCGCCGTCCTGCAGATGCTCCGTCAGGTCGTCCTCCCCGCCGACACCCTCGCCGGCGAGCTGTGGGCGCTCGCCCTGGTCCCGGTGACCCTCCTCGGGCCCGTGCTGGTGGGCTGGCTGCTGCTCGGCTTCCCGTCCGGACGGCTGCCGGGACGGGCCGAGCGCCTGGTGGTGGGCACCGGCTTCGCGCTCGCCGGGTTCGCCACCGTCGCGATCCCGCTGACCCTCACGCCGGTGCCCTGGCTCTGCGGGGTCCACTGCGCTCCCGGCCCCGTCGCGGTGGCGCAGAGCCTGCCGCTCCACCTCACCGTGCGGGTCGTCGTGCGGGTCGGGTCCATCGCCCTCGCCGTCGCGGCGGCAGTCCTGCTGGTGCGGCAGGCGCGCCGGTGGACCCGGCGGCAACGACGCGGTCGCGTCGTCGTCCTCGCCGCCGGCGGCCTCGCGGTCGTCGGCTACGTCGCCTCGGAGACGGTCACTCTGGCCGGCTACCCCCGGTGGCTGCCGCCCGGCCCGTCGGTGCTGCTGGAGCACGTCGCCCTGTGGTCGGTCGCGCTCGCGCTGCCCGCCGCCCTCCTGTTCGCCATCCTGCGGGAACGACTCGCCGTGGGCTCGGTCGGCGCGCTCCTCGTGCAGTTGGAGCGCGCTCCGGCGGAGCAGGTCGAGCGCGTGCTGGCGCGGGTCCTGCGTGACCCGGGGCTGCGGGTGGTCTTCCCGACACCGACCGGGTTGGTCGACAGCGCCGGCGAGCCGGTCGAGCCACCGCCGGACCAGGAGATGACCCCGCTGGGTGACCCGCCGGTCGCCGTGGTCCTCCACGATCCGTCCGTGGCCGAGCACCGGGCTCTGCTCGGCGCGGCCGCATCGGCGACCCGGCTGGCGCTGGAGAACGCCCGGCTGACCGCGGAACTCCGCGCCCAGCTGACCGAGGTCCACGCCTCGCGCCGGCGGATCGTGGCCGCCGCCGACCAGGCGCGGCGGCAGGTGGAGCGTGACCTGCACGACGGCGCACAGCAGCGCCTGCTGGGTGTCGGCCTGACTCTGCAGATCCTCGAGCAGGCGATCTCTCCGCAGGGCACGGCCGCCTCCCTCCTCGACGACGTCCGGAAGGAGCTGTCCACCGCCGTCCGCGAGCTGCGGCGGCTCGCCGCGGGCATCTATCCCGCCGTACTCACCGACCAGGGACTGCGCTCGGCGCTGGCCGCGCTCGCTGCGGGCAGCGCACTCCCGGTCGAGGTGACCGGCGGTGACCCCGGGCGGCTGCCGGCCGCGGTGGAGACGGCCGCCTACTTCTGCGCCAGCGAGGCGATCACCAACGCCGTCAAGCACGCCGGCGCGAGCCGTATCCTGATCGGGCTCGACGAGGAGCCCGACCGCATCCTGCTGACCGTGGTCGACGACGGTGTCGGCGGCGCGCGCCGGGACGGCGCCGGCCTGCGCGGCCTGGCTGACCGGTTGAACGCCGTCGGGGGTCGACTCACCGTCGACAGCCCACCGTGCGGGGGCACCCGACTCCGCGCCGAGCTGCCCCGCGGGCAGCACTGACCGCCGATGCCATCGGCGGAGACGGCCGGGCGACCCCGCCGTGCCGGCGGTCTCCGCGGCCGGCCCGGGCGACGCAGGCCGTACCGCTTCGCCGATCTGCACGACGGGACGGGACGAGCGGCCCAGCACCCGGAGACGAGGGGCTCACGTGCCCGGCGTCGGTCCGCCGGGCGGTCCTCACATCACGGATTTCCCTGACGTGTACCCGACGGCGGACACGCAGGCTGACGGCATGTCGAACCGCTGGACGACCGCCCTGGGGCGCAGCGCGAGGACGGTCTGCCTGTCCTTCTCCGCGCCGCTGGGACCGGACACGCTGGCGCTGGTCCGGGCCCTGTCCCACCGTTCCCGAGAGCCCCGCCACGAGCCGGACGAGAGCGGAGCCTCCGACCACCAGGTCCGGACGCCCGAGGACGTGCCGGCCGACGTGGAGGAGTGCCCGGTCCGAGATCCCGGGACACCCCCGCGTGACCTCATCGGGGCTCGGGGCACGTCCAGGACCCCGACGAGCGGTCCATCCGCCGTCCGCATCCGACGGCCGATGGCCGAGTGGCACTCCGCGGGTCACCGTGACCGTCTCGATCTCGGAACCGACGCCAGGTGACCACTGGTGAGGAGCAGTTCGACCCTGGGCTGCGCGAGAGCCGCGCAGCAACGTGATCCACCCCGCCGAGCCCCGCGAGAGGAGGCCGACATGGCCTCGTTGCACACCGCAGTCGCCACGGACGTGAAGGTCGCGCACGCCAACGGCATCGAGATCGCGTACCAGACCTTCGGTGAGCCATCGGCCCGGCCGTTGCTGCTCGTCATGGGCGCGAACATGCAGATGCTGGCCTGGCACGAGGACCTGTGTCAGGCGTTGGTCGACCGCGGCTTCTTCGTGGTCCGCTTCGACAACCGGGACGCGGGGCTGTCCACCCACCTGCACGACGCGGTGCCCGACGTGCGGGCCGCCGCGGCCGGGGACCTGTCCTCGGCGGCCTACACCCTCGAGGACATGGCCGGCGACGTCGCCGGGCTGCTGGACGCGCTGGGCCTGGACAGCGCGCACGTCCTGGGTGCCTCGCTGGGTGGGATGGTGGCGCAGACGCTCGCCGCCCGGCACCCCGCCCGGGTGCGCAGCCTGACCTCGATCATGTCGGCCCCGGTGCTGCCGGTGGACTGGCAGGCGGTGGAGGCCCGGCGGCCCGCCACCAGCCGGGAGGAGTACGTCGAGCAGGTGCTGCAGGTGTTCCGGCTCGTCGGATCACCCGGGTATCGCGGCGACGAGTCGTGGCTGGCCGACGTCGCCGGCCGATCCTACGACCGTGCCCATGACCCGGCCGGTGGTCTGCGCCAACTGCTGGCCGTCATGGCCTCCGGTGACCGCACCGAGCAGCTGCGCGCAATCCGGGTGCCGACGCTCGTGGTGCACGGCGAGGCCGACCCGGTCGTCCCCGTCGCCGGGGGCCGCGCCACGGCCGAGGCCGTCGCGGACGCCGAGCTGCTCGTGCTGGAGGGCATGGGCCACTCCCTGCCGCGTGAGCTGTGGCCCACCATCGTCGACGCCGTCGTCCGCACCGCCGATCGCGCTGCGGACGGCGCGGCTCGATGAGCACGCTCGGCCCGTGCGGCCGCGGACCAGTCCCTGCTGTCGACGTCCTCCGTCGTGTCCGCGCACGGCGCACGGAGCAGGGATCCACCCTCGGAGGCGATCGTGGAGGACGCACCGCGGCTCGTCGGGCGGTGGCGGCTCGTCTCGTGGACGGCCGTCGATGACGAGGGACGGAGCGAGCATCCCGTCGGCGACCGCCCTCGGGGTGTCGCGGTGTTCCTGCCGGACGGATGGGCGGCGGTGCAGATCGCGGCCACCGACCGGCCGACCATGAGTGGGATCGACCCGTTCGCCGCGCCCGAGAGCGCGCAGGCGAGGGCCTACGCCACCTACCTGGCCTACGTGGCGAGGTACGAGGTGCGCCAGGACCTCGTGGTCCTCCGGCTCGAGTTGAGCCTGTGGCCGAACCAACTCGGCACCGAGCAGATGCGGCGGCATCGCTTCGAGGACGGCGAACTGGTCCTGCAGCCGCCACCGGTCGAGGTCGGGGGTCGGCGCCTCACCCACGAGCTGCGGTGGCGCCGCGAGGACTGAGAGCCGCAGGGACGTCGCGGCACCACCGCCTCCACGCAGTCATGTTGACGGAAGCGACTCGACGCAGGGGTACTCGTGCAGCTCGGCACATCGGCCGTCGCGCAACCGGTACAGCGTGACCAGGCGGATCCGCAGCCGCCGGCCGTCCTCCCGGTAGGTGGCCTCCCACAAGTACTCGGCGGCGACCCGGTCGGCCGCCGCGAAGGCATCCAGGAGGGTGTAGTGACGTTCGTCCAGCCGTGCCGACACCCCCCGTACCGCGGCGTCGAGCTCCGCGCGGCCGCCGCTCCTGCCCGCGGGGAAGAAGGGTGTCGGAGCCTCCACCCACCGCACGTCCGACGCGTAGAACTCGTCGAACACCCGCAGCGTCCGTGCCGCCGCCTCCTCGGCGCCGAGGCCGGCAGCGGCCGCCGCGTTGCACGCCGCCACCATGCGCTCGACGGTCTCGATGCCGGACCGGTTCCCGGTCATGCGGAAGTCCTACCGGACAGCGCGCCTCGTGAGGAGGTCTGCTCCTGCGCAGGCCGATTCGCGCCATCCTGGACTCCAGGGTCCGGCCGGGCCCCGGCCTCTCGCGAGTCGGAGCGGGGGCGGCCATGGACGTAGACGTCGACACCAGCCAGACCGTCGGGGTCGATGAGGTGGCCCGTCGCGTCGGCGAGCTGACCGATGCGGCGTTCGCCCTGGCGGCGGTCACCGACGCCCTGCGCCAGGACACCGCCGACCTCACCGAGGAGCACGGCCGGGTTCTCGCCGAACTGGGGATGGCCGTCCGGCGCGAGCCAGGTGGGTGGGAGCTGGTGCCGCCGCTGGCCGAGCTGCCCGACCGGGTCCGCCGCGGGCTGGCGCAGCGGCTGGCGGTGACGCTGCGGCGGGCCGCGGCGGCCGCCGAGGGGCGGTTGTCGTGGGCCCAGCAGGACCTCGCCGTCAAGGTCGATCTGGGCCGGATGTCCGGGCCGGCCGGTCAGACCTTCGTCACCCTGCTGGCGCCCCGGCTGGGTGATCTCGCCGACCGGCTCGCCGCGCCGGAGGCGGCCGTGCTCGACATCGGCACCGGGGTCGGGGAGATCGCGGTCGCCCTCGCCGAGGCGGGCCCCTCGCTGCGGGTGGTCGGCATCGACGTGCTCGACGACGTCCTCGACGTCGCCCGGCGCACCGTGACCGAGCGCGGGCTGTCGGAGCGCATCAGCCTGCGGCACCAGGACGTCGCGACGCTCGACGAGGTCGAGGCCTACGACCTGGTCTACCTGCCGACCTACTTCGTGCCCGAGGACGCCGTCGTGGCCGCGCTGCCGCGGATCCACTCGGCGCTGCGACCGGGCGGCTGGCTGGCGGTGGCCGCGTATCCCGACCCCGGGAGCCCGCTCCGCCGCGCCGTCTGGGCCTGGCGGCAGGGTGGAGCCGGCGCGTGCCCCTGGGACGAACCGGAGACCGCCCGGCGACTGCGGGCAGCCGAGTTCGCGCAGGTGCAGACGGTCGCGTTCCACCCGATGGTGCCGGCCCTCGTCGTCGGTGTCCGTGCCGACTGACCGAGGAGGCCGAGGAGCCGGGACGTTCCGCGTCGTCGGCGCGGCCGCCGAGCGGCCCGGCAGCAGGCCAACCGGTGGCCGGCCTGACCCGCCTGGTGACCGGCGGAGGACGCCCCGGCTCGTCGGGGCACCGTGTCGCTGCCGGTGACCCACCATGCTCACGTCACTCCCGGGCCCGCGCCGCCCCACCCCAGCAGGCGGACGCAGCCCGGTCGGCGACCTGCACCGGGGGCCGCGGGTGGGTGGCAGGCCCCCGGTGGCGAGCGGTGGCTCCGACCACGTCCTCGTCGAGCAGCCCAGCGACACATGGCCCAGCGGCGTCGGCGTCGTCCCGGTCGGCTACTCGCCAGCACGTCCCCTGGCACGGGCTGGGAGGCCGCCGACCGCTTCGCCGCCCTGCTGGAGGGGCTGAGACCGGGCGACGAGCATCGGATGGGTGTCACGAGGGCCCGAGGGCCCGGAGGCGAAGCGCCCCGGGCTCCTGACCTGCAGGAGCACCGGGGCGGTGCTGGTGTCCGAGGGGGGACGCGGTACTTCCGCACACGCCTTCGCCCCGCGCGCTGACCCGCGCACACCGGAGGGCTCGGCCACTGTCCATGGTGCGCGTCCAGGCCGGAGGGGCTGCGCCGTGCAGCCGCAATCGCGATGCTGTGCTGATGAGCGATGCGTCCGGACCGCCCTTCCGCGCCGACCACGTCGGCAGCCTCCTGCGCCCCGCGAACCTGCTGGAGGCCCGCTCGAAGCATGCGGCCGGCGACATCGACGACGAGGAGCTGCGGGGCATCGAGGACGAGGCGATCCGCGACGTGGTGAGGATGCAGGCCGACGTCGGCCTGCGCACGGCCACGGACGGCGAGTTCCGCCGAGCCTCGTGGCACATGGACTTCATCTACGCCATCAGCGGCATCACCAAGGTCACCGACGAGAACATCGTCGTCCACTTCAAGAACCAGGACGGCACCATCGACTTCACGCCCGCCGGGCTGCACGTCGACGGTCCCCTGCGCATCGACGAGCCGATCTTCGGGCGGGACTTCGCCTTCCTGCAGTCGGTCGTGGGGGAGGGGCAGACGGCGAAGCTGACCATCCCGTCGCCGTCGATGGTCCACTACCGCGGCGGGGCTGCGGCGATCGATCCGCAGGTCTACCCGGACGAGGACGAGTTCTGGGAGGCCCTGTCGGCGGCGTACAGCCAGCAGGTGCAGGGCATCGCCGCGCAGGGCTGCAGCTACCTGCAGTTCGACGACACAAGCCTCGCCTACCTCAACGACCCGGCCCAGCGGGCCGAGATCGCCGCCCAGGGCCGCGACGCCGAGCACCTGCACGAGCGCTACATCCGCCAGATCAACAAGGCGCTGGCGGGCCGTCCCGCCGGGCTGACCGTCACCACGCACATGTGCCGGGGCAACTTCCGGTCCTCGTGGGTGGCCGAGGGCAGCTACGACTTCGTGGCGGAGGCGTTGTTCGGCGGGCTGGAGGTGGACGGCTTCTTCCTGGAGTACGACGACGCCCGGTCGGGGGGCTTCGAGCCGCTGCGCTTCGTGCCGCCGGGCAAGCGCGTCGTCCTGGGGCTGGTCACGACGAAGCGGCCGGAGCTGGAGTCCAAGGACGACCTCAAGCGGCGGATCGACGACGCGTCGCGGTTCGTGCCCCTGGACCAGTTGGCCCTCTCGGGGCAGTGCGGCTTCTCCTCGACCGTCGAGGGCAACACGCTCACCCGCGACCAGCAGATCGCGAAGCTGGCGTTGATCGTGGAGACCGCCGGCGAGGTCTGGGGCTGACCCGTCGACCCGGATCGCAGTGCCGATCCGCCTGGGATCCGTCAGGTTCCCTCGCTGGTCCACCGGCGCTAGGTTCGCCGCGTGCCGAGCAGCGTGGACGTCGTCGTCGTCGGGGCCGGATCCGCTGGCGCGGTGATCGCGGCCCGTCTGTCGGAGGACCCGAGCGTGCGCGTCGCGCTGATCGAAGCCGGCGGTCCGCCGCCCCCTGCCGAGCTGATGCCGGCCGCCTGCCCCGTGCTGCAGGCCGACCCCGAGACCGACTGGATGCTCAGCGCGGACGCCGGCGGCGTCGGCAAGGGACTGCGGAACGGCCGGATGATGGTGCCGCGCGGCAGGATGCTGGGCGGCTCCTCGGGGATCAACTACCTGGCCTACGTGCGCGGACACCCGGGCGACTTCGATGCCTGGGCCGCGGGTGGCGCCGACGGCTGGAGCTATGACGAGGTCCTGCCCTACTTCCGCAAGAGCGAGGGCCTGGAGCCGAGCGAGCACCTGCCGCTCGACCTGCCCGCGCACGGCACCGACGGTCCGCTCGGCGTCTCAGTGCGCCGCCCCGTGCTGCCGGGTGCTCAGGCGTTCGTCGACGCAGCGGCGGCCACGGGGATCCCGCTCGGTGACTACAACGGCCGCGACCGGGGTGGCCCGGACGGCGTCGTCTCCCTCTTCCAGACGACGACGCGGCAGGGCAAGCGCTCGAGCACCTACCACGCGTTCCTGGAGGGCGAGGTCGAGCAGCGGCCGAACCTCACGGTGATCGCTCACGCCCAGGCGACCCGGGTGCTCCTCTCCGACGGCGGCGCCCGGCGGGCGACCGGCGTCGAGTACGTCACCGCCGACGGGACCACCGACGTCGTCCACGCAGAGCGCGAGGTGGTCCTCAGCGCGGGCGCGGTCGGGTCACCGCAGCTGCTCATGCTCTCGGGCGTCGGGCCGCGCGAGCACCTCGAGTCGCTCGGCATCGAGTGCCGGGTCGACGCCCCTGATGTGGGCCGTCACCTCAAGGACCACCTGCACCTCGGTCTGATGTTCCCGGCGCCGGGACTGGGCGTCTCCATGGCCAGGATCGGGGTGGCCATGGGACCGGACGCACTGCGGGCTCCCGCCGGGCCGCTGCCCGCCGACCCGGCCGACGACACCTCGCTGCCGCCGGAGCTGCAGGAGCTCAAGGCCGAGGCCGAGCGCCAACTCGCCGAGTGGTTCACGACGGGCGAGGGGCTGGTCTCGTCGTCGCTCTACGACGCGGCCGCCTGGCTGTCGACCGGCCTCGGCGACGAGCACACCCACGACGCCCAGATCGCGATCTTCGTGTGCGGCTACAACGTCGACATCTGGGACTCCTGCCTGCACGTCGACGCGGCGGAGTACTTCGACGACCCGGCGGTCGACCTGTCGCCGACGGCCGAGAACATCTTCGTGCTGGCCAACCCGGTGCAGCCGCACAGCGAGGGCGAGATCCGCCTGAGCAGCGCCGATCCGTTGGCAGCGCCGGACATCCGGATGAACTACCTCACCGACCCGCACGACCTCGATGTGATGCTCGCGGTGGCACGGCGCGCGCTCGCCATCGTGGAGGAGATGGGCCGCACGCACGAGATCGGCGGCCTGATGGTGCCGCGGCGGCTGGCCGAGAAGCACGGCTACACCCGCGGAGACGTCCCCAGCGACGAGCTGATCGTCGACCTGGCGCAGCACTACTCCTTCACCGTCTACCACCTGACGAGCACCTGCCGGATCGGTTCGGTGGTGGATCCCCAGCTGCGGGTGGTCGGTGTCGACGGGCTGCGCGTCGCCGACGCGAGCGTCATGCCGAACGTGGTCAGCGGGAACACCAACGCTGCCACCATCATGATCGCCGAGAAGGCAGCCGAGCTGATCGCGGTCGACCACGGCGTCGAGCTCCGGGAGTTCGTCGGCGCGTAGAGCCCGAGGCCACCGAAGTGAGCGATGGCCCGGAGCACCTGTGCAGGTGTCCCGGGCCATCAATCTGTGTCCGAGGGGGGACTTGGGCACCGCGAAGTGGGAGCCGTCCCACCGGCCTCTCCCGCTGGGGGAGTGGAGCGCGGTGTGCGCGGCTTCATGGACATGGTCGGAACGTAGCGCGCCGGTCGGACAGCCCGTGATCGTGGAGAGTTGGGAGCCCGGTCGCGCGGGGCTGCCTTCACTGAGGGACGCGCCGGCGGGCCAGCTACTCCGCGCTCGAACGGGCTCTGCCGAGCGGCTGAGCCTCTTGAGTTCTTGCACGGGGTGACCGGACGGTCGCCGTCCACGTGCCCAGCGTGCTTGGCGCTCTCGTGCCCAAGGCCGCAGCCTGGACTGTCGATAGCCGGCAGCGGGAGCGTCACAGCGGAGACGCGGCTTTCCTGGCGCGCCTGATCACCGACCCGCTCGCCACACGCTTTGCGTTCCGCCTCAGCGGCCGCAGACGGCTGCTGCGCCTCGACGAGGCGCTCGGCGACCCGGAAGCAGCCGGGTGGCGCAGGCTGGGCAAGCACGCCGACGACGCCTCCGCCGGCTGGCGGCTGCTGCGGACCTAAACGGACCCCGGCCTGTCTGTCAGCGCACAAGCGGCAAATCGCGCGGGCAGGACGTCCTCTGCGCTGGCAGAGCCCTGCTAGCCCCGCGGTAGGAGCCCGACGTCACGGTCTCAGCTGCTCCGCGACGTTCGGCTGGGCGACGTCGGCGGGTGTCCGGCCGCGCTCGTCGCGCACATCGCGGCGCGCACCAGCGTCGAGCAGCGATCGGACCATCGTCGCCTGCCCGTTCGAGGCGGCGATGTGCAGCGGAGTCAGCCCGTCCTCGTCCGCGGGATCGGGGTCGGCGCCGGCACGCAGGAGCGCGTCTACGGCCGCAGGCGCGTCGTCGGCCGCCAGATGCAACGCGGTGGCCTGGTCATCGGCGCGTTGCCGGTCCAGCTGCGCCCCAGCCTGCGCCAGCAGCTCGACCAGAGGTACGGCGTCGCGGTCGGCAGCGACCATGAGCGCCGTCTCGCCCTCGGCGTTGGTGCGGTCAGGTGAGGCGCCGGCCTCCAGCAGCGCCTGCGTGACGTCCCGGTGCCCTTCCTGCACGGCGGCGAGCAGGGCAGTGAAGCCGTCCTCGTCACGGCGGACGTCGGTGGTGGCGCCCGCCTCGAGCAGAGCCTCGACCACCTCCTGGTGGCCGTCGAAGGAGGCGGCGAGCAGCGGTGCGTCGCCGCTGGGCAGCGCCCGATCGGCGTCAGCGCCGCGTTCGAGCAGCGCCCGGACCACGGCGGCGTCGCCGTCCGAGCTGGCGAGGTACAACGGGGTCGCCCCCTCGTCGTTGGCCAGGTCGGGGTCGGCGCCGGCGTCGATCAGCGCCTCGATGCCGTCGGCGCAGTCAGCTTGCGCGGCGAAGCGGAGCGGTGTCTCGCCGTCGTCGGCGCGACGCATGTTCGGGTCCGCGCCGTCCTCGAGCAGCTCCGTCAGCACCCCGAGGTCGCAGTCGTCGGCGGCGAGTAGCAGCGGGTCGTCGGCGACGCGCTCGTCGCTGACTGCTCGCGCGGTCGGCTGCTGCGCACCGACGGCGCTCTCGCCGGCCTGCTCGGCCCACTCCTGCCCGGCGGCGAGCAAGTCGTAGGCGCAGTCCTCCAGCTCGGCTGGGTCGGTGACGCCCTGCGCGCGACACTGCTCGCGGGCGGTAGCGACCTCGTCCGGGGCGAAGTCGGCCAGCGACGTCACCGACTGCGGCACGGCCGTGTAGTCCTCGGTCAGGTACTGCTGCGCGTCACCTGCGGTGAACAGCCGCTCGGCGGGCTGAACGCGCCAGGAGCTGGCGAAGCGTCCGTACAGGCCGTCGATGGTGCGGGCTTCAGCGAAGCCGAGGACGCTGCCGTCGCGCAGCGTGAAGTCGTTGGTGCGGTCCCCGTCGCCGGTGCCGGCCAGGCCCCGGGTCGAGGCTCCGGCGCCGTCTGGCAGTCCCATTAGGACGTTCTGACTGACGTTGAGGTTCTCGACGCGGACCCACACCCCGCGCGGGTCGACGACCAGCAGGTTCCGGTCGTCCAGGCCGCCGCGTTGCCGGGCCACGTAGCTTCCGTCGTCCAGCACGACGCCTGTGTAGTCGACCGTCGTGGCCCGGCCGTCGATGACGGCAGGGACGCCCTCGGTGACGTCGGCGGCGCTGTCCGGGCCGGCAGTGTCGTAGTAGGACTCAACGACGTGCGAGCCGGTGTCGACGGCCGTCGCGGTGGTCCAGGTGACCGAGCCGACGGTGCCTTCGAAGCGCGTCTGGACGGTGAGCTGGGGGCTGGAGAGCCAGACGAACTCGCCGGCGGCCTGCAGGTCGTAGTCGTGGCCGTCGACGGTGGTGATGTGCGGCTCGCCGTGCAGGAAGGTGTCCCAGCAGTCGATGGTCCGCACGATGATGTAGATCAGCGCAGCCCCGGAGACAATGTAGAGCGCGCCCGCGGCCACCGTGGCTCCTCCTGCGACCAAGGCAGGAACCATGGCGATGAGCGTGACCGCGGTAGCTCCGCCAAGATACGTCCAGCCGAAGAAGTCCGCGATGACGTCCAGCGCGTCTCGACAGACGGTGATTCGCCCTGACTGCCGAGGGAGCGGGGGCGGCTCAACGTCACGGGCCGGCTGATCCCCGAGCGCGATGGGCGGGCCGAACCGCACCTCCCCGAGGTCGATGCCGTCCACGCGCGGCTCCTCGACGCCGGGCGGACACTCCCAGTCCCCCACGCGGGCGCGCAGTCCGTCTTCGGTCTGGTCCACACCGACGATGCGGCCGCGGCACCCGGCGGAGCCCTCGGGTGCCGGCTGCTGGGCGGGGACTGCCGGGGCCGCGAGGAACCTCGACCCTCCACTGAGCGTGGCCTGTGCCGCGGGACCGGAGGCCGTAGGACCTGACGCCGGCTCATCGCGCACGGCCGGCGCGTCGGCCGTCAGGTGTTCCAGGCGCCGCAGGACAGCAGCGACGGGCACAGCCTTGCCCACCGCGACGTAGCCGGGGTCGACCTCGATGGCGTCGTCGCGGTCGGCCATCGTGACCACGTCCAGGCGGCCGTCCGGCCCGCTGAGCGCTGTCTGCGTCACCAGGCGCCGGGCGACGCCGTCGTCGTCGACCCAGGTCTGGAAGACCGTCGCGGAAGTGCTCACGCCGTCAGACGTGACCGGGCCGCCGGAGACGTGCACGTCGAAGGTCTGGCCGTCCAGCTGCTCGGTGAGGACCGGGTCGTCGTCTGGCGCCAGCAGCGGCGGCAGCGGAGGCGCCTGACCGGCTCCGCTGCCGCTGGCCAGGTCGATCCAGCCGCCGTGACCGCCGAGATCGGTCCCCAGGAAGGTGCCTTGCTCGCTAACCACCACCCGGGTCTCGTAGTTGCCCACCCGCGTGATCGCGTCCATCGCCACGACGTCACCGTCACTCGTGGTCCGCGCCAACCCCTCGCCGATCGAGCTGCGGGCGCCGTCACGGACGAGGTACGAGCCGAGCCGCCACCCCACCTCCCCCTCCTGCTCAGCTGACGGCGGCCCGCCCTGCGAGGGCGCCGGCGCGGCCGAGCTTGGGCTCGCGTCCGGCTCGGTGTCTGAGGTGCAGGCTGTCGCGACAACGGCCAACACCACCACGGCCGCGATGATCCGAAGAGGCAGCAGGTGCATGCGCTGCCAGGCTTCCGAATCCGCTGCGGAGCGACCCGTGCGAAAAGAGACATCTATGACCATGTGGCACCGCCGATGGCGAAGTCTCGCAGGACGACGATAAGCACGAGCGGCACCGCGGGCTAGTCCACGGAGTCCTCGGACTCGACGCCTGAGCTGATCAGAAGCGCCTGCTACGCGGCTGTCGCATCGACCTGTGCGCCCACGGAACTACGGGCTGCACACGCGCGGCCGCGTCTCGGGCGACCTCGAGCACCACTTCACTGAACACGCGGTATCGCTGACGTTCATGGCCAGCCACCGCTCCTTCATGCGGCTGGACGCAATCGCGGAGCACCTACCCGAAGCGGCGACCGGAGACCATTCGGTCGCGGGGTTCTAGCTGTCAGACTTGGGCTGGCGCATAGGGCTGGCCCCGGCGGGCCGGCGGTGTACCCGGTGCTTGTCGAGGATGTTGCGCACGGTACTGAAGCTGCGGTCAGTGAGCTCCGCGAGCTCACGCAGGCTCCGGCCGGCCGTGTACTGCTGGAGATGAAGGCCCCGACTCGCGCCTGCACAACCGGTTCGCGTCGAGAGCTGGCGGTACCAGCGAGCTCGGGCAGCGGGCGCGGCGGGTCCGGCGCTGCCGGCACCGTCGATCACACCGGGCTCCGCCACCGGTGACCACCTCGTTGACAAGGCGGGGCCGCTCTGTCTGGCTGGTGCTCTCGCCGAGGGGGTCGACATGGCGGAGCTGCTGGTCTGTGGAGCGACCGGTCACCTGGGCGGCCGGATCGTCGCCCGGCTGGCCGGAGAAGGAGTGCCGTTCCGGGCGCTGGTCCGCCCCGCGAGCGACAGGACCACGCTGGCGGGGCTGAGCGCCGAGGTGGTGACCGGGGACCTCGCCGAGCCGGCCAGCCTGGTCCGGGCGGTGACCGGTGTGCGAACGGTCATCACGACCGCCAATGCGGTGGGCCGCTGGCGACCGGGGGCGAAGGACGCCTCCATCCGCCGGGTCGACCGCGACGGCAATGCGGCCCTCATCCGGGCGGCCGAGGCCGCCGGGGTGGAGCGGTTCGTGTTCGTCTCGGCGCTGGCCGGCGACGAGGCCACCGCGGATCTGGTGCCGCTGTTCGCGGCGAAGCGGGCCACCGAACAGCGGCTGCGGGCGTCCTCGCTGCGGTCGGTGGTCATCCGGCCGGCCGCCTTCCAGGAGGTGTGGCTGTCACCGGCCGGCGGCATCCGCCCGGACAAGCGCTGGGCGGTGATCCTCGGCCGGGGGCGGAACCCGGTGCCCTACATCGCCCAGGACGACGTCGCCGAGGCGTGCGTGCGGGTGGCCACGATGGCCGTTCCGCCGGAGGCGGTCGACTTCGGCGGGCCGGAGTCGCTGACCCGGCACGAGGTCGTCGACGCCTTCGAACGAGCCGTCGGTGGGCGCTTCCGCCGGGTGGTCGTGCCGCGGCCGGTGCTCGCGGCCGGCGCCCGGGCGCTGCGGCGACGCCTGCCCGAGCTCGCCACCGGCCTTGGGATCGCGGTGTCGATGGACGTGTCCTCGTTTCCGGGGCCGGAGGCCCTCCTGGCGCTCGGCATCCGGCCGCGGCCGGCGTCCGACCTCATCGCCGCGCTGGCCGCCGGCAGGGCGGTCGGCTGATCACGCGCTCGTCCTCGGACGTCACCTGACGTACGCGAGGAGCGGGGATGCCGTGCTGGCACGAGGTCGCACTGGGGTCACCTCGGCTGTCGAGGCTGCGTGCGGTCGGAACGCTCCCGGTGTCAGGTCAACGCCGCCCGGTCGCTCCGGGCCGTCGCCAGGAGGCACCGTGATCCCTCAGCCGAGCCGGGTCGGCATCGTGTCGTCACTCGCCGCGCTCGCGGTCGTGTCCGTTCCCGCCGTCGGGCAGGCGGCTCCGCCCGAGGTCGGGACCTTCCCGATCGACCAGCACATCGAGGTGCTGGAGCCCGAGAGCAGCATCTGCGGCTTCGACATCTCCTGGGACGTGACGGGCACCGGCCGCTACCAGGAGTTCGGGGACACAGCAGAGGAGGTGACGCGCGAGCACGTCTCCGGCGTCTCGTCGGGGACGCTGAGCGCGAACGGGCGCGAGATCACTGCGGATGGGAGGCTCGCGACAGACGCGGGGCGGCGGTCTCTGACGCCACGCCCAGCGGGGTCGGCCAGCAGGATCGTCGAGGGGCTGCCGTGGACGTCGTCGAGGCCGGCGGACGGACCATCGCCTACCACCGCGCGGGGGCGGGGGCGCCCCTGCTGCTCCTGCACGGCGCCTGGAGCGACGGGCGGGAGTGGCGGCCGCAGCTCGAGGGGCTGTCGGACGAGTTCGACGTGGTCGCGTGGGACGCGCCCGGCTGCGGCGCGTCCCCCGACCCGCCGGCGGACCTAACCCTGGACGAGTACACCGACGCGGTGGCCGCGCTCGTCGGCGCGCTCGGCCTCGGCCGGGTGCACCTGTGCGGCCTGTCCGCCGGCGGCGTCCTCGCGCTCGCGGTGTGGCGACGCCACCCGGAGTCGGTCCGGTCCCTGGTGCTCGCCTCGGCCTACGCCGGGTGGCGGGGGTCGCTGCCCGCGGACGAGGTGGAGGCCCGCCTGCGGCGGGTGCGTGCCGAGCTCGACCGCCCGCCGGCGGAGTGGGTCGACGGCTACCTGCCGGGGTTCTTCGCCGGGCCGGTGCCGCAGGAGACCCTCGATCTCGTCCGCGGGGTGATGCTCGACGTCCGCCCGGCCGGCACGCGGTCCATGCTCACGGCGTTCGCCGACGCGGACCTGCGCGACGTGCTGCCGACCGTCACCGTCCCCACGCTGCTGCTCTACGGCGCCGAGGACGTGCGGGCACCCCGGCCGGTGGCCGAGGCGCTGCACGCGGCGATCCCCGGGTCCCGGCTGGTGTTCCTCCCCAGGACCGGTCACGTCACCAACCTGGAGGCTCCCGAGGCGTTCGACGCGGAGGTGCGGCGCTTCCTCCGCACGGTGACCTGAGACTCCGGTGGTCGGCGGTCGGTGTCCCCGGGGCGGCTACCAGGAGAGCGCTACCGCAGGAGCCCCCGGTGTGCGGCGAGGCGCCTGCGTACGGCGGAGGGCGAGCCCCGAGCCGTGCCCGCGCAGCCCGTGGAGACCTAGCATGAGGAGGTGCGGGTCGCCGTTCGGGGCACCGTCGGTGAGTTGCTGGCCACCCGCCGCCGGCACCGGTTCGTGGGACGCCGGGCGGAGCTCGAGCTGGTCCGGAGCGCGCTGGAGGTGGCGCAGCAGCCGTTCTCGGTGCTGCACGTGCACGGTCCTGGCGGGATCGGCAAGACCAGCCTGCTCGAGACCGTCGCCGAGGTGGCAGCTGAGGCCGGTTGCACGGTCGTCCGGATCGACGGCCGCTCGGTCGGTCCGTCGGCGTCGGCCGTGTCGGACGCCCTTGCCGGGGAGATCGAGGTCCCGCCCGCGCCGGCGTCGGTCCCTTCACCGCCCGGGCGCCTCGTGCTGCTGATCGACGGCTACGAGCACCTCGCGCCGCTCGACGGCTGGTTCCGGGACGAGCTGCTGCCCCGGCTGCCCCGCTCGTCCCTGACGGTGCTGGCCGGCCGGACCCCGCCGGGCGCCGAGTGGCGTGCGGATCCGGCCTGGCACGAGCTGATGCGCAGCGTGTCCCTGCGCAACCTGGACTCGACCGACAGCCGCAGCTACCTGACCGCGCGCGGCATCGAGCCCGCGCTGCACCGGCGGATCGTGGAGGTGTCGCACGGTCACCCGCTGGGCCTGTCCCTGCTCGCCGACCTCGTGGCCGCTGGCGGTGAGCTCGGCGTGGACCCGCTCACCCCGGACCTGGTGGCCACGCTGCTGCACCAGCTCGTCGACACGGTGCCCAGCGTGCTGCACCGGCGCGCGCTGGAGGTGTGCTCCCTGGCCCGGACGACGACCGAGCCGCTGCTGCGTGATGCGCTGGTGCTCGAGGATGCGCACGAGCTGTTCGGGTGGCTGCGCTCGCTGTCGTTCGTGGAGCAGGGACCGGATGGTCTCTTCCCGCACGACCTGGCGCGTGACGCGCTCGACGCCGACCTGCGGTGGCGTGATCTCGACGGCTACAAGCAGACCTTCCGCGCGGTCCGCCGGCACGTCCACGAGCGGATGCGCGCCTCGTCGTGGCACACCCAGCAGCGCGCGGCGTTCGACGAGAAGTTCCTCTTCCGCCACCTGCCCGGCGTCCTTTCGCCGGTCGACTGGGGTTCGTGGGGTCAGACCTATCCCGAGCCTGCGCGCGACGGGGATGCTGCGGTGATCCTGGAGCTGGTCGAGCTGTGGGAGGGCCAGGAGTCGGCGGCGATGGCGGCGCACTGGCTGGCTCGTCAGGCCGAGGGCTTCTTCGTGCTGCGCGCCACGGACGGTGGCCTGCGGGGGGTCGTCGGCCTGCTGGACCTCACCCGGGCCTCGGCCGAGGACCGTGCCGTCGACCCGGTGGCTCGCGCCGCCTGGGAGTACGCGCACCGCACCGTGCCGCCGCGCCCCGGCGAGGTGGTCACGCTGACGCGCTTCGTCGTCGACAGGCAGGCCCACCAGGGCCCGTCTCCGACACTCAACGCCGTGCCGGTGCTGACCCTGCAGCGCTACGTCAGCACGCCGGAGCTCGCCTGGGACCTCCTGAGCCTGATCGAGCCGGACCGGTGGGACGACTACTTCGCCGTGGCGGACATGCCGCGGGCCGCGGGCGCCGACGTCGTGGTGACCGGACGGCGGCACGGCCTGTTCGCCCACGACTTCCGTGCCGTGCCGGTGGATTCCTGGATGGAGCTGGTCACCGAGCGGGCACTCGCCGCCGACTTCGCCCTCGCCCCCTCCAGCGCGGACCCCCAGCCGGTGGTCTTCTCCCAGGAGGAGTTCGAGGTGCACGTGCGCCAGGCGCTGCGGGACCTCTCCCGGGCGGACCTGCTGGCCCGCAACCCCCTGCTGCGGGCCCGGCTCGTGCAGGCCGACGGCGGGAACACGGCGGCCCTCGCGGCACTGGTCCGCGAGGCGGCCGCGTCGTTGACCGTCGACCCGCGCGACGACCGCGCCTGGCGGGCGGTGGACCGGACCTACCTGCGCCCGTGCGGCACGCAGGAGGCCGCCGCGGCGGTGCTCGGCCTGCCGTTCAGCACCTATCGCCGCCATCTCGCCCAGGGCGTCTCCCGCATCGTCTCCTGGCTCTGGGAGCGCGAGGTCTACGGGCCCCGGTGAGCAGTACTGAGCACCGTCTGACCTGGCGAACGAGCAGTCGCGGCCCACAGGCTCTCCCCGCACGAAGGGGGAGCGGACGATGCAGCAGCGAATCGGCGAGCGGGCCGTCGTCCTCGGCGGCGGCATGGCCGGCCTGCTGGCCGCACGGGTCCTGGCCGACGCCTACGACCGGGTCACGGTGGTCGACCGGGACGCCCTCGACGAGGGCCCCGCACCACGACGCGGTGTGCCGCAGGGGCGCCACGTGCACGTGCTCGGCGCCGGCGGCCTCCAGGTCCTCGAGGACTGCTTCCCCGGCCTCAGCGCCGAGCTCGCCGCACGAGGGGTGCCGCTGTTGGACGCGCAGCGTGACGTGCGCTGGTTCGTCGACGGTCACCGGCTGGCCGGCGGTGGCCGTGGCCGGACGGTGACCGTGAGCGCGAGCCGGCCGCTGCTGGAGGCCGTGGTCCGGGGCCGCGTCCGGACGCTGCCCACCGTCGAGGTGCGGGACCGGACCGACGTCGTCGGGCTCGTCGCCGCGGCGGACGGCCGGCGGATCGCCGGGGTCCGCCTCCTGCGCGCGGCCGACGGCAGCGCCGAGGAGCACCTGGCCGCCGACCTGGTGGTGGACGCCACCGGGCGAGGGTCCCGATCCGCGACGTGGCTGGCCGACCTGGGCTACCAGCGACCTCCCGAGGAGCGGGTCCCCATCGATCTCTGCTACGCCACTCGCTCGTACCGGCCGCGTCCGGAGGCCCTCCACGGCGCGCTGGGCATCCTCGTCGCGCCGTTCCCGCACCAGCACCGCGGAGCGGCCCTGGCGATGGTGGAGGACGGGCGCTGCCTGGTCACCCTCGCCGGCGTCCTCGGCGAGCGCCCGCCGACGGACCCGGCCGCCTGGACCGGCTGGGCCGGGTCGCTCTGGTCCGGCGCGGTCGCCGCCGCCCTGCGGGACGCCGAACCGGACGGCGCCGCGGTCGCCTTCCGGTTTCCGGCCAGCGTCCGTCGCCGCTACGAGTGGCTGTCCGGCCTGCCCGACGGCCTGCTCGTCATCGGTGACGCGCTCTGCAGTCTCAATCCGTTCTACGGCCAGGGCATGACGGTGGCCGCGCTCGAGGCACAGGCGCTCGCCGCCCTGCTGCGGGCCGGACGGACGCCGTCGCCGCGGCGGTACTTCCGGGCCGTCGCACGGGTGGTGGACCCGGCGTGGCAGATGACGGCCGGCGGGGGCCTGGCCTTTCCCGGCGTGCCGGGACGGCGGACGGCGCGCCAGCGCCTGCTCGGCGCCTACGTCGCCCGGCTGCACCGCGCCGCGGTCGACGACCCGGAGCTGACCCGCAGCTTCGTGCGTGTGGCCGGGCTCCTCGACCCGCCGGCTGCGCTCCTGCGGCCGTCCGTGCTGCGGTCGGTGCTCGCCGCCGGCCGCCGTCGAGCTCCCGACGCGCCTGCGCGCGCGGGTGTCGCTCTGGGGACGGTCCTGTTCCTCGGCGCGGCGCTGACCGTGCCCGTCGTGATCATCGTGGGCGTCACGGCCGTCGCCCTGGTGATCCGCAGGAGCCGACAGCGGACCCCAGCGAGCGCAGTTCCCCATCGACCGGAGAGCTGGTCGCCGTCACCCCCCCCGCACCGCACACCTGGGGTCAAAGCAACAGGGACGGGCACGGCGGGGTCAACACACCCCACCCGGTATCTCCGGGAGCACCTGTCCCGGCACCGGGGTGGCCGGGCCCCGGTCCGGTCCGCGCGTATCCGGGTCACCCGGTGCGGTACCGACCGAGGCGGCGGCCCGGCTCCACGCGCAGCACGCCACCGTCGCCGCATCTCCATGACGGTTCCGTGACGACTGGTCCCCCCACCGGGTCGCGGCGTCCGGGACGTGGCCGCAGGGCGAGGCTGCCCCGCCGGTTGAGGAGAGGGGAGAGTCGGGGATGACCTGTGCGGACTGTGGCGCGCTGCGCCCCGGGGGCGTTCCTGCACCGGGTGCGGCAGACGTCTGCCGCCGGTGACGGGCACACGGAGGCGCGTCCTCCCGCGGCCGCAGCTGCCACATCCGGCCGGTTCCGGTGAGTCGGCGAGCCGTTGACCGTCTGGGCCAGCAGTCCCCTTGCGGAGGAGTGGGTCTCATCCCTGTCCGAACCGCTGCCTACCGTCGTAGGCGACGCCCCGGCCGCTTGACCCCACGCTCGCGTAGTGCCCGATCCATTCCGGGTCGTCCGTTCGCAAGCAGGGCACCTACGGGACCCGTCCCGACCGCGACTGCGGTGCCCCTCCATGAGGAGGCGTACGTCAGCGACGTCCACCACGGTCCGGCCGGTCACGTCGGCTCGGTGACCGCTCGCAGGCGCTCGTCGAGGAGGTCGTCGATGCGCCGGGAGCGCACCTGGATGGCCATGACCAGCGCGGCCTCCATGTCGGCGAGTTCGGACTGGCGGCCTCGGACCTCGGCGAGCTCCGCGCGTGCGTCCCTGACGACGGTGTGGAGGGCGCGCAGGCACGCGTCGATGTGCGCGGTCGAGTGGTGCTGGCATTCGAGCATCTGGCTCTCCCTCGGGCTCGGGGGGTCGGGTCGAGGTCTGCGCCTCGCCTCCCCGCTGATCGGGATGACGACCGATCCACCGCGGGAAGGGGAGCCCTCGCTCGATGAACCGGACAGGGACGGCACATGCACTCGCTCGAAGGCTGTCAGCTGAACGTCACCTCGGATGGCCCCGCAGCGGGGTGGGTGTGACAGCACCGTGACCGCGCGCGGTAAGCCCCTGACGTGCTCCGGGCGACGGGCACGACTGACGCCGCCTGCGGGCACTCCCTGCGTTGCCGCCGGAGCCGGTCATCGGGCCCGGCAGGTAATCCCGAGCCGGTCCAGTTCAGCCCGGGCGAGGGCGTCGTGACGCCCGGCGCCCAGGTCGCCGACGGGGTCGTGGGTCAGGGTGCGCAGCCGCCGGTACGGCAGCCGGTGCACCGCACGGTGGGCCAGGTAGGCCGTGAGCGCCTCGTCCACGGTGACCGATGACAGCCGGCGCTCCAGGGCACCGTCGTCGGCGCGGCGTGCCAGGCGCCTCGGGAGGTAGGACCACAGCACCGGGGTCTGCGGGAGCAGCGCGACGACGACGCCGACCAGCATCCCGATCCGCCGCACGGTGACCCGTGTCTCGGCCGCATCGGCCGCCACCTCTTGTGCCGCTGCCCGCACCTCGTCGCCGAGGTCGCCGGCGTCCCCGCCGACGATCGGCAGGTCGCGTAGCGACTGCAGCGCATCACCGGCCCGGTCGGCGGCGCGCGAGGAGGCCTCGGCCGCGTCGCTCACCGAGGTGAGCTGCCCGATCTCGTGGCCGGTCCACGCCCCGAGGACCATCCAGAGGACGACCCAGGCGAGCACCAGCCCGTCGAGCAGCCGGAGACGGGCACGGTCGACGGCGTCCAGCACCCCGGTCACCTCGCTTCTCGCTGGCGTTCCTGCGACGGGCCGCTCGCGGCGGCTGTCAGGACGCCGAGGACGACGGTGCCGTGGTCGCCGGTGCGTCCTCCTCGGTGGGGTCCTGGTCGGGATCGTCGTTCGGGAAGTCGAAGGGTGGGACGGGGCTCTGTCCTTCGGCGGACACCGGGACCTCGATCGTGACCTCGCCGGCCTCGGCGAAGGTGAAGGTCACGGGTATGGACTGGGAGGAGCGCAGGGACTGCTCGAGGTCGAGCAGGGTGACGTCGGGTGGGCCCTCGGCGCCGACGTAGAGGTTGTCGTTCGCGTCCACCTGGAGTGGCAGGCCGGTGCTGTCGGCTCCCTCGACCCGGACGCCGCCGAAGTCCGGTCCGCTGACGTCGACCAGGCTGGCCGGCTCGCCGCCACTGTTGGTGATCCCGAAGAACAGGCGGGCCTCCTCGCCCTCCTCGTACACGCCGTCGAGCGGGTACTCCAGCTGGACCTGTACCAGGGCGAGGTCGTCGCCGATCTGGACGTCGGGCCCGATCGCGCCGCCGTCGACCTCGGGGCCGGGCTCCTCGAGGGGTGCGTCCTCCTCGTCGACGGTGCACGCGCTCACCGCCAGCAGCACGCCGACGGCCAGGACCGACTGACGGGTTCGGGTGAAGCGGGTCGCTGGGCGGGTCATCGGTCCGCTCCTCGTGTCGTCCGGGGGAGGCAGTCGGAGGCCCACCGGGCGATCTGCCGGGCGACGATCGCGCCGTGGGTCAGGGGCAACATGTGGCCGGCGTCCGGCAGCTCGACCAGCTCGGCGCGGGGGAGCGCGGCCACCAGTGCCCGTGCCTCCTCCGCCGGGACCTCGGGGTCGGCACCGCCGTGGAGGACCAGCGCGGGGACGTCGAGGGCCGGTGCCAGCCGGACCCCGTCGTTGCTCACGCTGGCGAGGGTGGTCCCCGCCAGCGCTCGTGGCCGGCTAGACAGGAAGCTCTCCCGCACCCGGGCCACCAGATCGGGGGGCTCGTCGGGCGCGAAGGCGTAGCGCCGTACCAGCCGGTCCGAGATGCCCTCCACAGACCGCAGCCAGCGTCCCACGAGCGCCGTGGCGCGCAGGAGCCCGAACCATCCCCGCTGCAGGGCGGCGGCCAGCGGTGCGGGGAGGCCCCGTGCCGGCAGGCCCGGGGCGGTGATCCCGGAGCCGCCGGACCCGGCGAAGACCACGCCCGCCATCCGGGCGGTGCCTTCCAGGCTCGCGGCGGCCAGGACGACCCCGCCGCCCAGGCTGTGCCCGACCACCACCGCCTCGGGACGGTCCTCCAGACAGCGGGCGAGGACAGCGAGGAGGTCGCGGGCGTGTGCCTCCAGTGAGTAGTCACCGGAGCGGGCGTCCCCGCTCTGCGCGTGCCCGCGGAGGTCGTAGGCGACGACCCGGTGCCGGTCGGCCAGTCGGCACGGCACGTCCCCCCACGACTCGGTGGACAGGCCGAGGCCGTGCACCAGGACCACGGCAGGGGCGGCCGGCGGGCCGCTGAGGGTCAGCGCGAGCCTGGTCCCGTCGAACGAGGTCAGGTCGGTCATCGTGGTTCCCCCGTTCGAACCGGTGGAGCCATGTGTCCCGGGTCGGCAACCGGCGCTGACATCGCGGCTTCTCCTCTCGACCGTCCGGCCCTGTGGTGAGCGGGCTCGTCCTGCCGACGGTGCCCCGGCCGCACGGCCGAACGCGGCGGACGACCGGGATGTCACCGGACCGTCACGTCTGGCTGCTCACCCGCAGCGGAACAAGATCTCTGTGAGGCGGCGCCGGCCACGCCGCGGCCGTCGCCTGCCGTGGACCTCGTCGCGATCCGTTGTCCGGCGCCGGGGAGTCGACCGGGTGCATGACGGTTGCGCGACGGTTCCTCGGGCCGATACCGCGCGGCCGTTACGCCTGGGTGACGGCCCGGCGGTAGGGCGGCTGACCGACACAGCGGCGGGCAGGGAACCGGTGTCACCGATCCGTTCGAGCCATGCCTCGAGGGCCGCGGCGGGCTCGACGGACGGTGACGGCGGCAAGTGCCGCCATCCCGAGGGCCGGCCTCCACGTCGCGGCCGGCCAGTCGATCCACGACCCGAGGAGTGAGGAGCATGGCCACGAGCACCGTGCAGGATGTCCGGACGCCTGGACGCACCACCGACCTGGTCCGTTGGGGGCCGGTGGTCGCCGGGGTGGTCATCGCCCTGGGGTTCTTCGCCCTGATGAACGTCCTGTGGCTGGCGCTGGCCTACAGCGTGGACGGGGGCGACAGCAGCGGCTGGGTCAGCGGCAACATCGGCTGGTTCCTGGGGGTGACCGCGGCCGTCGCACTGATGTTGGCCGGCTTCCTCGCCGGGTTCCTCGCTGGTCCTCGCGGTGGAGGTGCGGGGGTGACCAACGGGCTGACCGCCTGGGGGCTGCTGTTCGTCCTGTCCCTCACGGCCCTCGTCCCGGGCGCGCTGAACCTAACCGATCAGCTGGGCGCCGGTCTGCAGGACGGTCAGGCGACCGTGGGTGGCCCCCTCGGTACCGCCGGAGGCGGGTTCACCGTCCAGTCGGCACTGTGGGTCAGCTTCTGGTCCCTACTGGCCGGTGTGGTGCTGGCTGCCCTCGGCGGCATGCTGGGCGGCCGGATGCGGCGCCCGGTCGTCGAGGCGCAGCGCTCGGGCCGGGGCTCCGAGCCGCAGACGGTCGTGCCCCTGACGGCTCCCGGGGTGACCGTGACCGACAACTACGTCATCGACCGCGAACCGCTCGGCGGGACCGAGGAGCGCAGCACGACCGGGGAGGACGTGCCGCATCGGCGGTGAGTTCCGGGCGGCCTGCACCTGGGCCCGGTCCATCGCGTACACCGAGGCACCCGGCCCTGCTGAGGCCGGGTGCCTCGTCGTCGGCGGGGACGTGGCCCGGTCGGGGGCTCCTCCTCGGTGCTTCCCGGCCGGGTGGGGACGACCCCGCGAGCAGGTCCTCGCCGATGTTGCGCCCGGCTTGCGGATGGGTGTCAGAAGCCCCACGACCGGCGTCCGGGCCGCGGGGCCGGGCACGCAGTCGACGTCCCACCTACCCGCGGGCTGCTCGATCGGGCGGCCCACGAGCAACAGAGGAGCAGTGATGAGCACGAGCGGACGCGGAACGGCGGTCGGTGCCAGGCGAGCCGGACGGACGGCCGCTGCCCTGCTGGCAGCGGCGATCGGAGTGGGCGGCCTGGCCGCCTGTGGGGATTCGGCGGGCCCGGAGGCGGGCGCGGTGACCACGGAGGACCTGCAGCAGATCGAGGACGACCTGGCCGCGCTGGAGGACCGGGTCGGCGGACTGGAGGACGGCGTCCCGGATGCCGACGCCCCGGTGGATCCAGCGGTCGAGGACGAGGACGGGGTCTTCGAGGACGCGCAGGCGCTGATCGGTCAGGACGTCACGGTGAGCGCCGGGGTCTCGGAGGTCATCACCAGCACCGACGTGGGCAGCGCCTTCCGCATCGGCAACGAGACGGGGGAGCCGATCGCGGTCGTCATGGCCAGTCCGCCGGCACAGCTGGAGGTCGACGACGTCGTCCGTGTCTCCGGGACGGTCGTGGAGGTGCAGCGCGACTCCTTCGAGCAGGACTTCGGCATCGCCGCCGACGAGCTCTTCGACGACCCGGACGCGTTCTTCTCCACCTTCGACGGGGAGGTCGCCATCGCAGCGGACCGCGCGGAGGTCCTGCAGGAGCAGACCCAGGGCTGATCGCCGCGTAGCGCCCCGCGGCCGGTCCTCTGATGCGGTCGCGGGGCGCTCGCGTGGACGCACCCGGTGAACGACGGGTCGCTGGGGTCAGTCGTCGGTCAGGGGGATCACGAGTGGGACCTCGACCAGGGAGCCGTCAGGAGCGCGCGGTGTGACCGACTCCAGCGCGCCGTCGGGCCCGAGGGCGGCGACGGGCGTGACCGTCAGGCTCGCGCCGTCGAGGTGGGCGAGCAGCAGGTGAGCCTGAGCCGCCCAGGCGATGGTGCCGGCGGCGGCGAGGTCGTCGGGGTCGTCCTCGCGCAGCTGCCCTCCGGCGCCGGACACCAGATAGGTGGTGCCGCCCTGTCGCGACACCTGGAAGTTGTGCTCGTGCCCGGCGAAGGCGGCCCGGATCCCCGCGCGCTCGAACAGCGGCACGAGGTGCTCGACCATCGCCGTGGTGTTGGAGTGGCTGGGGCCGGCGCAGTACGCCGGGTGGTGGGAGAAGGGTAAGCGCCACCGAGGCCCGCCCTCGGCGGGAGCGGAGAGCGCCTCCTCGAGGTAGTCGCGATGGCGGGGGTCCTCGAAGAAGTGCTCGGTAGGCAGCCGGCGCGCCAGTGAGGTGTCGATGCAGACGAACTCGACGTCCCTGCCGTAGCCGAACCGGTAGAACATGCCGGGGTCAAGCGAGGATCGCGACGCGGTCGTGTGCGGTCCGAACCGGGCCTCGGTGTGGAAGTTGTCCCGCAGCTGGGCGCGGTCGTCGCTGGACTCCTCGTCGGCGGTGTCGTGGTTGCCCACGGCCGGGTACAGCGGGACCCTCGCCAGGGTGTACCGGTAGGGCTGGTAGAAGCTGCCGTACCAGTCGTCGTCCCGGTCGCCGCTGCCCTCGGAGCCCCGACAGCCGGGTGTGGCGTAGACGTTGTCCCCGACCGTGATGACGAGGCGGATGCCGGGGTCGTCGACCACTCGGTCGAGGACGTTCGCCACTCGGCGCTGGCGGCGTCCCGCCTCGGTGTCGGCGACGGTACCGACGCCGTAGTCGCCGAGCACGGCGAAGCGCAGTGGCGCCCGGACGTCGGGTGCCGGGTGGGTGCGGAAGACCGGCGTGTAAGACCGGCCCGCGGGCCGGAGATCGAGCCCGCCGCGGGGGACCGGCCCCCAGTCCCACCGTTCTCCCTCCGCCCACGGGGAACCGCCGATGGTCACGCGGTAGCGGTAGCAGGTGTCGGGAGCCAGTCCCGTGACCCACGTCGAGGCGGCATCCGCCGTCCGTGCCGTGGCGACGACCCGACCTGCGGAATCGATCACCTCGACCACGGCGGTCCCGTAGGGCTCGGCCGTCGCGCCGATGCTGCCGGTGCGTCCGGGGGCCACGTCGTCCAGGTCACCGCCTGCGAGCACGCGCCAGCGGCCGGTCGGGTCGTCGCGGCGGAACCAGAAGCCACCCCAGGCCACGAGTGCCCGGTCGGGGCCGACGTCTACGAGATGGAGGAAGGGCTCGAAGTGCGTCTCGGTGCTCACGAGCGGCGCACCTGACGGCCGCACCGGGCAACGGCAGCCGTCGCGCGGCGGTCAGCGGGGAGCATGGCGTCGGGCACGGGTCTCCTCGGGGGTGGGATCGGTGGTGCCGGGTTCGTCAGTCACCGGGGCGCAGGTCGAAGAAGGCCACCTGTGGCGGGGCGTTGATCCGGATGGGAGCCAGGCTGAAGCCGATCCCGCAGGTCACGAACATGCGGTTGCCCGCCGCGCCGTAGCCTTCCGGCGCCCAGCCGTCGGCGACGATCCGTTCTTCGCTGGTCAGTGCCAGATAGGCCCACTGCGGTGTGCCAGGAAGTGCGACCTGGCCGCAGTGGGTGTGCCCGGCGAGGGTCAGCGGCGCGCTGCCCGGCGGCAGCTCCGGGAAGACGGTCGGGTTGTGCATCAGTACCACGCGGGGGGCGTCGTCGGGTACGTCGGCCAGCGCCTCGTCCACGTCGGCGAGGCCAGGGGTGTCGGGACCGATGCCGACCACGTACAGCGCCCGTCCGTCCGCACCCACGAGTCCGGGCACCGGCGCGGCCTCGTTGAGCAGGACCGGCACGCCGGCGTCCTCGAGCGCGGTCGTCAACTCGTCGGCCGCGTCGACGGCGTGGTCGTGGTTGCCGAGGACGGCGAAGGTCGGGATGCCGGAGTCCAACAGTGGCCCCAGGAGCTGCAGCAGGGCGTCGACCTGCTCGTCGATGCTCGGGTCGGTGCTGTAGACGAAGTCCCCGCCGAGCAGCGCGACGTCGGGCTCCGCGGCCACGATGGACTCCACCGCCCGTTCCACCATGCCGGTGTTGGCGAGCCACATGCCGAGCTGGAGGTCGGAGACGACAGCTACCTCGGTGCCGGCCAGCCCGTCCCCGACGCGGGGCATCGGGACCTCGGCGCGCTCCTCGTCCAGGATGAGCCGGGGTTCGACGAACACCCCGTAGACGAGCGCCAGCACCAGCAGGAGGCCGAGCGCGGCGCCGATCCGTCTCAGCCAGTGGGCCACGATGCCCTCCGTCCGTGGGTGATCCGGGCGCGCCCGAGCGGCTGCTGCAGGAGCGTGGCTGCGCGCTGTGCTGGCTTAGGGGCGCCACGTGGCTCGCAGCGGGAACGAGGACGGCTGCGCGGCCCGCCGCGGGCGCCGCGCGCGTTCACCGCGCGGCCTCCGTCCTCCACGCACCTGCTCCGGCCCGGCTGCCACGACCGGTGGGCGGGAGCAGGACGCGGGCGCAGGCGACGACCCAGAGTCCGCCGAGCAGGAGACCGGCCAGGACGTCCGTGGGGTGGTGGGCGGCCACGTACAGCCGGCTGATCCCGACGGCGGGAGCCAGGAGGCCGGGCAGGACGAGCACCGTCCAGCGTCCCCGTCGCCGGCCGTAGGCCAGGACGAGCGCAGCCGTCCCCCCGTACACCGCGGTCGCCGCGGCGGCGTGCCCGGAGGGCCAGCTGGCGGCGGTGGGCAGGCCCGAGGTGAGGTCGGCGACGGCTGGCCGGACCCGGTCGACCATCTGCGCGACGCCCCAGTAGAGGACGACCTCGCCGGCCAGCGTGGTGACGACGAAGACCACCGGCCGCCAGTGCGCGGCCACGGCCAGGGAGAGCACAGCGAGAGACAGGCCGACGGCGACCACGGTCCGGGTACCGCCCAGGGAGCCCACCGCCTCCATGACGGTGGTCAGCCCGCTGCTGCGCAGCCCGGCAAACCAGGCGACGACGTCGCGGTCGACGCGTCCCAGCCACGTGTCGGTCAGCGCGCCGGTGACCAGCAGTCCGAGCCCGACGACCAGCCCGGCGACCGCGAGTGCGACGACCACCAGGAGCGTCGCAGCCCGTCGGCCCCCGAGCAGCGCCGGCGCCGGGTCGGGAGCCAGCTGGGCCGCCTCGTCCGGGGCGACGTCCAGGGGATCCAGCGGCTCCCCGGAACTCGGACCGCGGTCGTGTTGCCACGCGCGGAACGACGCGGTCGTGGCGCCGAGCCACCCGGCCCCGAGCGCCCAGCCGGCGAGCACGTCGGACACGAAGTGCACCCCCAGGGCCAGCCGGGTGGCGCCGATGACGGCGACGAGGACGACGGTGGCGGCGACCATCCACGGCCGCGCCCGGCGCCGGACGCCCGGCAGGCAGACCAGGAGCAGCACCCCCCAGGTCACGAGGGCGGTCATGGCGTGCCCACTGGGGAAGCTGGCGTTCGACGGTGTCTGCACCACCGGCGACTCCACGACCGGCCTGGCCCGGTCGACCACGGCCTTCGTCACCGGCACGAGCAACGCGAGCCCCAGCCCCGTCGTCGCCACGAACGCCGCCAGGCGCCGCCGTCGGCGGATCACCAGGAAGACGGTCGTGAGCGTCAGCAGCAGGACGGCGGTCGCGGTGCCACCCAGGTCGGTCAGGGCGGCGAGCAGCGACACCAGCGCCGGCGATCCGCTGACGGCGTCGTTCAGGTCGGCGGCGATGTCGCCGTCGAGGCCGGCCAGCGGGGGCCACGAGCGCTGCACGAGCAGCCACAGCAGGACGAACGGGATCAGGCCGAAGGCGACTGCGGCCCAACCGAGCAGGGCGCGCGTGCCGAAGCGACCGAGCCCGGTGGTGTCCGCAGCACCGCCGTCGAGGACATGGTCCGGCGCCGCCGGGGGCTCGCTCGTGCTCCCGGCCGCCCAGGTCCGGGAACACCGGTCAGCCGACACGCTCGAGGACTTCGACGGTGTCTGTCGGGGACGGCCGAGCGCCTCGGATGGGCTGGGCGACGGGCAGTGCCCCGGTGATCGTGTCTTCGGCAGCGGCGACGGCGGAGGTGTCCGTGCTGGAGACCCTCCCATCGTGGCTCCCTCCTGCAGCGCCCCAGATCGACGACGACAGGGCACCGGTGCCCGCGCCCGCGCTCCCCGTACGCGGCTCCCGGGGCATCGTCACCGGGTCGACACGGAACGGCGTCGCACTCGCGGGCGGTGTGACGCCGGGATGACGGTGGTCGCGATCGCGCTGCGAGACGGTCCCGCCGGCGTCGGGTCAGCGGCTCCCGGGAGGGTCCGCGTGCCCGCTCGGGTCCCCGCGAGCGCCGCGGACCCCTGCAAGTCCGCCGGGGGCGCCGTGCGGATGGGCCCGGCTGGGCCACCCGTCACCGCCGCGGTCACCTCCTCCACTCCGGGCCCAGGACCACGCCCACGACCACGCCCACGACCAGCGCAAGTGCTCGGGAAGGACGCCGCTGCGACCGCCGTCGATCGTCGCCGGGTCCGGAGCCTGCGGCTTCCGTCCCGGTCGTCACCGGGGACCGCCCGCCCGGTCCAGGGCGTCGCCCACCGGCCGACACCCACCGGCCGGGTCGAGCACGAGCACGGTGTCGACACGGTCGTGCGCGACTCCGGGGTGCCGCTCGGGGCGGTGCGCCGGTCCCTCCTCCCGGGCGACGGCGCGGTGGACCTCGAAGCCAGGGAAGGGAGGTATCCCGTCGTCAACGACGAGGGGGACGGATCTACCGACGGGTGCGCGAACCGCCGGTGCGGGACCACGCAGCCGGCCCTCAAGGAGTCGGGAGAACAGCTCCGGGCGGACGTGGACGGTGACGGGCTCCGCGGCACCGGGCCGCCAGACCTCCCGGATCACGTCGGCGCTGGCGTCCGCTCCGGCCGAGCCGGTGGTCGAAGCCATGGTCCGGTCCCTCCTCGCCGGGTGGTACCGGGGACGGGGTCGTCGGCCGGCGACCCGTCTCCCTCCTGCCCCGCCGAGCGGCGAGAACGGCGTGTGTCGCCGGGTCGTCCCGAACGTGTAATGGTTCCGTAGCAGGACCGGGGCGGGCCGAGCGAGTCGTCCTCAGCCCTGTGCGTCGGGCATGATCTCGACGTCCTCGGCGATCACGTAGGGCTCCTGTTGCCACGGCTCGAAGCGGGCGTCGTCGAGGTCCACCCCGAGCTCCTCCTCGACCTCGGTCACCTCGAATGACTCCCGAACCGTGCCGGTGACGCGGACGGTGGTCTCGGGAGACAGCGGGGTGTCTCCGGTGGCGCCCACGACCAGCAGCTCCTCGACGGCGGTGTCATCGGTGCCGGCGATGGTGAATGCCTCGGAGGTGACCACCTGAGCAACGTCGGCGGACAGACTGACCACCTGGCCGGCGTAGGAGCCGATGTCGGTGGAGAAGGCGGCGTCGTAGGCCCCGACGTAAGGCTCGGCGGCGAGCGGCTCGTCAACGAGCGGCTCGACGGCTCCCGTGTCCTCGGTGACGTCCTCGACATCGGCGCCGACCTCGGTGCCGGAGGTGTCCGCCCCACAGGCGGCCAGTCCGAGGCTTGCGGCGGTGACTGCCGCGGCGACGCCGACGCGGGCGGGGAGCGATCTGCGGGACAGGACGGTGCGCATGGCGGTTCCTCTCGGTCCGCCGAGGGGATCCCCGGCTCGTTGTTGCCAGTCAGCCGTCTTCAGGCCTCGGCGCCCCGTATCCGCGGGCAGCGGTGGCGGGTCGGCCGCCGGGTGCAGAGCCGCGAGGTCAGAGCAGCTGTTCTCCGCCCAGCACCGCCTGGATCAGTGCGGTCGCCTCCTCGCCGGTGACCCCGGGGACGATCTCCTCCGGCGGGTGGTACGTGCGCTGGAGCCCGAACGAGACCTCGTTGTAGTAGGCGGTCTGGGGTCGCGGCGCGGCCTGCTGGAGGGACTCCCGGATCAGCGGGGCCTGCGGGAACGCCTCGAGCACCGCCGGGTCGTCGTAGACCGCGACCGAGGAGGCCGGGTTGCCGTTGGTGGTGAAGTAGTAGGCCTGGTTCTCGTCGGAGACGATGCACTCGGCGGCGGCGAACGCCAGGTCGGGATGGCGGCTGAACGCACCCACGCCCAGGTTGATGCCGCCGTAGGGCGGCCGTGCCGGATCGTCGGCGTTGACCCGCGGGTACATCGCCCAGCCGTAGTCGGCCGGCACCGACGGGTCCAGCGTGCCCGCCTCCACGGCGGTCAGGGCCCGGGGCCAGATGAACGGCCAGTTGACCATAAAGCCGCCGTCGGGCCCCTCGAAGGCGGTTGCCGAGGCGTCCTCGGTCTCTCCGGAGAACGCGGCACCGGCGACGCCCGAGGTCGCCACCGCCTTCATCACCTCGGCCGCGCGCACGCCGGCGTCCGAGGTCAGTCCCAGCTCGATCCGCTCGGGGTACTCGGCGTTCTCGCTGATGATCGAGCCGCCGGCGGACTCGATGAGCGCGTTGAGCCACACGGTCAGCGACTCCGCCCGGGCGCCCTGGGCGCCGATGTCGGTGCCGGTGCGCTGTGCGGCGTCGATGATCTGGTCCCAGGTCACCGGCTGGGACATGTCGAGGCCGGCGGCCTCGGCGACGGACGTGCGATACCACAGAAGCTGGGTGTTGGCCCAGAACGGGACGGCGACCAGCTCGCCGTCCCAGGTCGACCCCTCGACTGCGCTCTCGACGACGCCTTCGGTGACGCGTTCTTCGACGTCCTCGGGGACGTCGGCGAGGAAGCCGGCCTGGGCGAACTCCGGGATGTAGGGCGGGTCGAGGCTCATCAGGTCGATGGAGGCGTCCTCGGCCGCGAGGCGGCGGACCAGCTGCTCGCGCTGGGCGTTGGCGTCCCGGGGGAGCCGGGAGGTGCGGATCTCGTAGGCGCCGTCGGCCGCGTCGGTGCACCGGCGCGCGATCTCCGCCTGGCCGCCCGAGTCGGGGTTGGTGTACCAGGTGAGGGTCGGGGCGGCGTCGTCCCCGCCCTCGCCCCCGCCGCAGGCCGCCAGCGTGGAGGCCACGAGCAGGCCGGCGAGGAGGCCGCCGGCCCTCCGGCCCCGCGCGCGAGCGCGCGAGCCGACGCCGGTGCTGCGGTCCGGACGGGTGTGCTCAACGGGGGGTGCCACGATCGCCTCCGGTCGTCGTCCTGTGCGGGCCGGTCCGGCGACGGGGGACACCGGACCGGCACCTCCACCGTGGTCCCGGAGTCGGGACCGCACTCCCGGTCGCGGCCGGTCGTCAGCGGGATGTCACACCGGTGCCGGGATCGGGGGCGGGATGTGACGGCTGCGTGACCACCGGGTGTGTCCGGACGTGCTCGGCCACCCGGTACACCACGGCCACCACGGGGACCGCCAGGAGGGCCCCGGCGATGCCGAGCAGCAGGGTGCCCGCGGTCACCGCGCCTAGCGTGACGACGGGGTGCAGCGACACCGCCCGCTGCATCACCAGCGGCTGCAGGACGTTTCCCTCGAGCTGCTGGACCACCAGCACGACGACGAGGACGACCGCCGCGTCGGCGACCCCGTTGGTCACCATGGTCACCAGCACGGCGACCACACCGCTGACCGTGGCCCCGAGCAGGGGGACGAACGCGCCGAGGAAGGTCAGGAGGGTCAGCGAGATCCACAGGGGCACGCCCAACAGCAGGAGGGCCAGACCGATGCCGACGGCGTCGATCAGTGCGACGACCACGAGGCCGCCGGTGTAGCGGCTCAGCGTGCGCCAGGCGGCGCGGCCGGCTCCGTCCACCTGGGAGCGTCGCCCGACGGGTGTGCGCACCAGGAACCATGACCACATCCGCCGTCCGTCCTTGAGCAGGAAGAAGGTCAGGAACAGGACGAGGAACAGGCCGGCCGCCGCGGCGAGCACCGTCCGGGCGCCCTCGGCAGGGTCCGGGGTGACCTCGAACAGCCAGCTGACGAGCCGGTTGCGCAGATCGGTGACCTGGGCGGAGTCCAACTCGAGCGGGCCCTCGACCAGCCAGACCCTGACGCGGTCGACCGCGGCGGCCAGCGGCCGGGTCAGGTCCCGCAACGCCGCCGTCGTGCGGAACCCGACGAGTGCCCCCAAGGCGACCAGTCCGGCCGAGAAGAGCAGGACGCACACCAGCGCGGCCCATCCGTCGGTCAGCCCCGTCCGTCGCAACCTCGCGGCGAGCGGTGCCGCCGCGGCCGCGAGGACGACCGAGAGGGCGGCGGTGAGGCTCAGGAACGGCAGGCTCACCACGAGCCGCCAGACCACCCAGACCACCCCGGCCAGACCCAGGACCGCGCCACATCGCGACAGGGTCCGGACCGTCCAGGCAGGCACGCGGACATCCGGCGGAGCTGGCGGCGGCTCGATCCCGATCTCGGTCGGCACGCTCCCCGGCCGGCCGTCGGCGTGCGGATGGGGCAGCTCGGCTCCAGCACGGCGACCGTCCACGACCCCAGTGTCGGGAGGTCCCCAGGGACACCGCGTGCTGCGGCGGCGGGTCGTCACGCGGCCGTCATGGCCACCGGCGACGTCGTTCGCGCGGACCGCACCCACGCTGGACCGCTCCGGCACACCGGCGCGGCGGTCACGGCCCCGTCACCCGGTCGACAGGCGACGTTGCGAGCACGTGACGAAGGAGGCCGAGTGCGAGAGCTCCGGAGCGTGGCGGGCAGTCCGCTGTCGGGTTCGACCGCCCCGTCAGCGGTCGGACCTGAAGACGCCCACACCCACCGAGGAGGAGCCGTGTCCACCATCCGGACCCGGACCGGCCGAGTGCTCACCGTCGTCGCCGTCGCAGCGTCGGCCGGACTCGGCCTGGCTGCCTGCGGCGACGAACCGCAGGACCGAGGGACAACACTCGAGGACCTCAACGAGGAGGGCGCCGAGGACCTCGGGGATCTCGACGACCTGCAGGACGACGCCTCCGAGCAGGACATCGCCGAGGCGCCGAACGAGGACGACTCCGTCGCGTTCTTCGACGACCCCGGGTCGTTCACCGACGAACCGGTCACCGTGCGCGGCGAGATCGTCGAGGTGCTCAGCCCGCAGACCTTCGTGATCGGGGAAGGCGACATGGCGACCCTGGTCACCCGTCCGACCAGCGACGGGGTGACGCTGCTGCCGGGCTACACCGCGCAGGTCACCGGGGACGTGGGGACGTTCGTCCTGCCGGAGGTGGAGGAGGACCTCGGCGTCGACCTGCTCGACGAGGGATTCGCGGTCTTCGAGGACGGCCCCTACATCGCCGCGGTCGACGTCAACCTGCTGGACCAGGACTGACGGTGGCCGAGGGCGCGGCCGTGGAGAGCTTGCTGACCACGACCCAGAGCGTCGTGGGGGCGCTCGCGCTGACGGCGCTACTGGCCGGACTCCACCTGGCCGCCCCGCACGTCCGGCGGTTGCCCCTGGTCCCCGAGCGGGCGACCACCTCGTTCGCCGGCGGGCTGGCGGTGGCGTACGTCTTCCTGCACCTGTTGCCGGAGATCGCCGAGGGCAACGAGGCGGTCGGGGAGGCGCTGGGTGATGTCGTCGACCCCACGCCTCTGGTCGACCTCGGCATTTTCATGGTCGCGCTGGGTGGGTTCGCGGCGTTCTACGGCTTGCAGCGGCTGGCCGACCGGCGCGCGCCCGCCCCGTCGCGGACCGGCGACGCGCAGCCGGTCCCGGCCGAGGAGCCCGCCGGTGTCTACTGGCTGCACGTCGGGGCGTTCTCCGTCTACAACGTCCTCATCACCTACACGATGGCGCTGCGGCTCCGCACCGGCGTGGCGTTCGCCGTGTTGTTCACCGTGGCGATGGGACTGCACTTCGTCCTCACCGACCGGTCACTGGAGGAGCACTACCCGCGGCGCTTCCCACGCACCGGGCGCCTGGTGCTCGCCGGTGCGTTGGTCGTGGGCTGGCTCCTCGACGCGTTGTTCGCACCGACGAGCACCCTGCTCGTCGCGGTCCTGACGGCACTGCTGGGTGGTTCCATCCTGCTCAACGTCTTCAAGGAGGAGCTGCCGGCCACGGGGCGGTCCAGCTACCCCTGGTTCCTGACCGGTCTGGTGTTGTACGCGGGCCTGCTCTCCGTGGTCACCGCACTGGGGGAGTGAGGACCGTCGGGCAGGCTCGGCGTGCGTGCCCGGGCACCGCCATCACCACCTGGTCCCGTCCTCGCTGTCGTGCACGTAGCCGTCGGGCGGGACACCGGGGGGCTCCGAGAGCCACCGTGTCGTCCCGTCGGGGTCGCGCCGGCGCAGCTCCGCGACGAGCATGGCCCGCCACAGCTGTCGGATCCCGGAGTCCTTGCCGTCGAATGGGGCCTGCCCGCTCACATCGCGCCACTCCCAGAACAGGACGTCGACCGGGAGGGTGGGCAGAAGGTGCTGCAGGGGCGTCCGTTCCGCGTCCTGGACAGCGGCCGTGGCGGTGGCGCCGGGAGGGAGTTCCGGCGCGGATCCCACCCACCACCCGACGGCGAGCGCTGGAGCCACGGTGCCGGCGAGGATCCCGAAGGGCAGCAGGTCGAGCGTCCCGGTCCCTGCGACGGCCGCCGGCAGCAGGCCCGCCGACACGGCGGCCACCGCGGGATGGGGCAGAGGTGGCAGGTCGGGGATCGACGCCCGGTGCAGCAGCCGGAGCAAGACGCCGGTCACTCCGGCCACAGCCACACCGACGAGCAGCGACGGAGCCGGCGAGTACAGGGCACCGAGCACGACGAGGGGGGCGAGGCCGACCGCCGCCGCCAGCCGCACCGCCCGCTGCAGGACGGTCCGGGTGCCGCTGGTGGGCCGCAACCACGGTGTGCTGGCTGCCATGGGTTCCTCCGTCCGGGTCGGGTGTCCGAGGGCGACCCAGGACGTGCTCCGCTCACCGTCCGTCCTCACCTGCCCGCGTGAGATGTCATGCGTTCATCACACAGCCCTGCCGCCGGGACGCCTGCCGCCCGCGTCAGCGTGGTGGTGTGGGTGTTCCGCTCGGGGCGCCCGCCTCCCCCGGGGGAGGAGTGGACGACGCCGGCTCGACGGGCGCGACCGTCCGGTAGTCGTCGCGGTTCACCGGCCGGTCGCTCAGCCCGACGTCCGTGGGGACCTCCACGGGCGTCCCGTCCACGACGAAGCGGACACCGCTGATGGTGGGGAGGTCGCTGAGCGTCCACACCACCTGTGCCACCGCGAGCAGCTGGTTGCCGCCGGTGATGCCGGTGAACCCGCGGGTCACCGCAACCGTGACGATGCCTCCGACACCGACCTCCTCGACGCCGACCACCTCCGGCGGGAGCGCCGTCCGGATCCCCGTGCCCGCCTCCGCACGGGAGGGCCCTTCCACCAACTGCTCCAGCGCCGCCTGGACGGTGGCGGCATCGGTGCGCCGCTGGACTGGGACGAGATCGGCGCCGCGGACGAGGAAGACGGTCAGCTGTGGTCCCGTCGTGGCGGTGTCGCCGGGCGGGGTCGGCGACGGCGCGGCAGCGGGACTGACGGTCTCGGGAGCATCCTGGGGACGTACCCCGCACCCGACCACCAGTGATGCCGCGACCAGCAGCGCGACGGTGCGGAGGGCGCCGGCCGGGGATCTCATCGGACCGGCTGCACCGGGAGCTCGACGGCGAAGCGGGCGCCACCGGAAGGACTCTCGCCCACGGTCACGGTCCCTCCCATCGCCTGCACGTGCCGGGCCACGAGCGCGAGCCCCAGTCCGGCTCCCTCCGTCCGCGTGCGGATCCCCCCGCTGCCACGCGCGAAGCGTTCGAAGACCCGCCCCCGCTCCTCCTCCGGGACCCCTGGACCGTCGTCGTCGATCAGCACGCAGGCGGTGGTGGCCCCGCGGGCGACGGTGACCGAGGACAGCCCGTCGCCGTGCTTGTCCGCGTTGTCCATCAGGTTGCTCAGGACCCTCTCCAGACGGCGCTTGTCGGCGTGGATCACCGCCTCGCCGGCGTCCGTGCGGACCTCGAGGCGCGCCGTACCGAACCCCGCCAGCCTGCGCCGGGCCAGGGCCTCCTCGACGAGAGCGGCCAGTCGCACCTCTTCGACGACGAGGTCGGCGTTGCCGGCGTCGGCGCGGGAGATCTCCAGCAGGTCGGCGACCAGCCGTTCGAACCGGAGCACTTCCGAGCGGAGCAGGGTGAGCCCCTCCTGACCGTCAGGCGGCAGTCGCTCGGCGCCGCTCTCGACGAGGTCGAGTGCGCCGAGCATCGCCGTTAGCGGGGTGCGGAGCTCGTGGCTGACGTCGGCGGCGAACCGGGCGTCGGCGCGGACCCGGGTCTCGAGAGCGGCCGCGGTCCGGTTGAACGAGGAGGCGATGGGAACCAGGGACGGGTCCCCGTGGGGGTCGATCCGGGCCGACACGTCGCCTTCGGCGATCGCCCGGGCAGCGCGGGAGATGCGGTCCAACGGCCGCAGGGCGGGACCGGTCACCCACCAGCCCACGGCCAGTGACAGCGGGATCAGTCCGGCGAGGGCTCCGGCCAGGCCCACGCCCAACGCTCGGTAGGTCTTGTCGAGCTCGTCGAGGGGGAAGACCTCGAAGTACGCCTCGTCGAGTCGGGCGAGGGGGATGCCCACGGCCATCATCGTCTGTCCCCCTACCTCGATCCGCTGCCGTGCGGCAGTGCCCTCTACGACGGTCTGCGTGAGTCCGGCGGGGAGGTCGTCTCGGCCGAGGAGCAGTGAGGTGGTCACCCACTGGCCGTCGTCGACGTACAGGGAGACCGAGCCGGTCTCCCGCGGGAGCGCCGCGAGCAGCTGGGGGACTGTCAGTCCCTCGTTGCCCAGGGCGCGCTGCACCTGGGCGGCGTTGGCCGCGGTCTGGACCAGGGTGGTCCGCTCGCGCTGCACGAGGAGGTACTGCGAGACCGCGGTCCAGACCGCCGCCGCGAGCACCCCGGAGATGACCAGGGTGACCGCGGTGAACGCCAGCGTGGCCCGTCCCCGCAGTGTGCGGGGACGGCCGGGGCGAGGTAGCGACGCGGGTGGGCGGTCCCCTGGCTCAGGGACGGTGCCCGTCGCCCCGGACGGGCCCGGGCGCGAGCGGGTCACGGTCATCCGGGCACGCGATAGCCCATGCCCCGCACGGTCGTCACCACGGTCGGGTTGCCGGGGTCTTCCTCGACCTTCTTGCGCAACCGCCGGACGTGCACGTCCACGAGCCGTGAGTCGCCGAAGTAGTCGTATCCCCACACCCGTTCCAGCAGCTCCTCCCGGCTGAGCACCCGTCCGGGGTCACCGGCCAGCTCGCACAACAGTCGGAACTCGGTCCGGGTCAGGTTGACCGGGTCGCCACCGCGGGTCACCGTGCCCTCCTGGGGAGCTATCTCCAGGTCTCCCAGCGTGATGCGCACCCGCGGCTCGGGGACGCGGGTCCGGCGCGCGAGGGCACGGATCCGTGCAGACAGCTCCTTTGGCACGAAGGGCTTGGACACGTAGTCGTCGGCCCCGGCCTCCAGGCCCGCCACGACGTCGTGGCTGTCGCCCCGGGCGGTGACCATAATGATCGGCACGTTGGAGGTCCGGCGGATCTCACGGCAGACCTCGAACCCGTCCCTGCCCGGCAGCATGAGGTCGAGGAGGATGACGTCGAAGTCCCGCTCCTCGAGGCGCGCGAGCCCTGCCTCGCCACTGTCGGCCTCGGTGACCTGCAGTCCCTCGCGCTGCAGTGTCATCTGCACGATGCGGCGGACCCGGGGGTCGTCCTCGACGATGAGCACGGATCTGGACACGTCGGAGAGTCTGCTCACCCCGTTCCCTCTCTACTAGCCCTCCCGGAACGCTGCGGTCCGGTTCACGATCTGCCTGACACGGTGACCCGCCCCGCGTGAGGGGAACGCGACGGCGCCTCGATGTCACGGAATCGTCATCGATCCCTGCTCGGGCGGAGTGGGGTGGGACGAGGCGGCGGTGTGGGCGCCCCACTCGCGATGGTCCTGTACGGGCGCCGGATGCGACGACCTCGTGACGAACGCCGCCGACCCGTTGGAGCTGCCCGGAGGTCGGAGCACGCTGAGGCCCATCGGCGGGAGATGCCCGCCCGGGTCACGGAGAGGAGGGCTCGACACGATGGAGCTCCCCCGTCCTGACGGTCGGGACACCCAGGAGTCTGGCGCGGCCGCCTCCGCTTCACCGAGACCCGGCGAGGCCTGCTTCACCGAGGCGATCGACCGCCGCACCGGTCGGATCCGTGCGCGTGGTCGTCTCGACGGCCGCGCAGCGGACATGCTGCGCGGCACGGTGGACGCGCTGCGGCAGGGAGGCTGCTCAGGGGTCGTCCTCGACCTCGGCGGTGTGCCGGCGGACGCGGCCGCCGTGGACGCCGTGCGTTCCCTGGAGGAGCACGTGGCTGCGGAGGGTGGTCGCGTGGCGCTGGTGAACTGGCCCGGCTGAGGGGCCCGCGCGGCCCTCGTCAGCGCAGTCCGGCGAGGAGCTCCCGGCAGGCCGTCTCGCAGCGCCGGCAGGCCTCCGAGCACACCCGGCAGTGCTCGTGCATCCCCGCGTGCGTCCCGCACTCGTCGCCGCAGGCCTTGCACGCGGCAGCACAGGCCTCGAGGACGGCCCGGGTGAGGTTCGCGTCATAGCCGGTGTGCCGGGACAACACCCGACCGGTGGCCTCGCAGACATCGGCGCAGTCGAGGTTGGTGCGGATGCACTTCGTCAGATCGGCGACCATGTCCTCCGACAGGCAGGCGTCGGCGCAGGCGGTGCACGCCTGAGCGCACTCGACGCAGGCCTCGACGCACTCCTGCAGCTGCTGACGGTCGACCCCGCCGAGGTCCTTCGGATACGTCTCCAGCATCTGTCCGGCGACGGTCACGGCTTCCTCCTCGAGTCGGCGGCGGACGTCCGGCACGTGTCCGCACGGACACCGGCCCGGTATGCCCTACCCGGGGGTGACCCGGAGCTGACCGGTGTCACAGAACCGTCACGAGCCTGTCGGCGCTTCCCCCCTCCTGGCGGGGTAGCCGGGACGGGGTCAATGCCAGGGGACCGGACATGTGGGAGGAGCCTCGATGTCCCGCATCGACCGGATCGCCGAACCCCGGGGGACACGCACGCCGTATGAGAAGGGGGAGTCCTGGCCGGTGCACGTCGACGGTCTCCTCGACGGGGGACTGCCCGAGGACGACGTGGACGACTGTGTGACCTCGGCGTCGATCCTGTCCTCCGACGGCCACGCACTGGGCATCGCGGTGGAGGGGCAGGGCTCCGCCCTCCGCGGGGAGGTCCGCTCAGCGGCGGGGCCCCGGCGTCCGAGGTGGGCGTGCGGTCCCGGCCGTGACCGTCGGGTGCGGACGCGCGGAACCGTGGTGGTCGACGTGGTCCTGGGCTCGGCGGGCGGCTGAGGCTCGCCGTGGCCGCCGTCTCCGCGCGCCTTGACTGTCGGCCGGTGTCGGAACCGGCGGGCGCATGGCGGTGTCCTCCCGGACCGGCCCGCGGCGCGGCCGGGCGTGCAGCGGGGGCTGAGGGCCGATGGGCAGAGACCGGGCAGGCGCGTCCTCAGTCCGGCGGAGATGCCGGGGCGGACGGCGTCGGGGACGGTGAGGCGGCGTCCGTCGGTGCCGACCCGGTCGACTCGCAGGCGGCGGTGTTCTCCTGCAAGCGCGCCTGGAGCGGCTGCAGCCGGCGGATCACCTCGTCGAGCTGGGCGGCGTCCAGCGCCGCCGCGGCGGCTCCCAGGTCCTCGACGGCCGCGGCGATGTCCTGGGCAGCGTTGAACGCCCGTAGGCACGCCGCGTTGACCTCGACGCGGCCGGTCGGTCCAGCCGTGACCGCCGTCGGGTCGCCCGCTTCTGACGCCGGCGCCGAACCCGATCGGGGTGCGGGGGGCGGATCCTGGCCGAGCAGCCCGACGAGCAGCACCCCGGCGAGCAGTCCGAGGACGAAGGTTCCGGCCGACAGCCAGCCGGCCCAGCCCCGGTCCCATCGACGGGGCTCGTGGTCCCGCTCGTCAGGCTGCGCCATGGAGGTCCTCCCACCCGGCAGTGCGGCACGGCGGGACGTACCCTGCCCGGACCGCGATACGCGCGGAGGACGGCTCAGCGGGAGGCCGCGGTGACCCCGCGGCGCCGTAGGGGGCCACGCGCAGCCCTGGTGCGTGCGCTGCACGCGGTCTCCGGGGCCGCACGTACGGCCGTGGTGGCGGGGCGCTGGGTCGTGCTGCTGGGTTGGCTCGCCGCAGCCGTGGCCGCGGTCGCGCTCCCGTCGTCCAGCAACGGCGGCGGGGACGACGACATCGGCGGGCTGCTGCCTCCGAACAGCGAGGCGGTGGCCGTCCAAGAGCGCAGCCTGGCGCTCTTCCGGGTGCCGGTGCTCTCGGAGACCTCCGTCGTCGTGCACGACCCCGAGGGGCTGGACCCCCTGACCCGCGCCGACGTCGCCCTGTGGGCCCTGGCTCACACCCAGGCGCAGATCGAGGGCACCGTGCCCCCCACCGGGAGGCAGATCGTCGCAGGAGTGCCACTGCCCACCTCCAGCTCCGACACCGCGGTCACTTACCTCTACGTCACGCGCGGGACGTCCTTGTCGGAGGCGACCTCCCTGGCCCGCCAGTACGCCGGTCACTTCCACAACCAGGCCTCGGTGCAGACCTACGTCACGGGGCTCACGCCGGCGCGGGTCGCCCAGGCGGAGTACCTGGAGGCGCGCCTCCACGTGTTCGAGGTCGCGACGCTCGTCCTCATCGCGCTCGTGGTCGCGGTCACCTTCCGCTCGGTCATCGCGCCGGTGGTCGTCCTGCTGGTCGCCGGGCTCGCCTACATCGTCGCCCTGCGCGTCCTGACCACCGCCGCCTCCGCCTTCGGCTTCGCCGTGTCCGACCAGCTCCGGCCGCTGACCGCAGCCCTGCTCATCGGGGTGGTCACCGACTACTGCGTGCTCTTCTTCTCCGGCTACCGGCGGCAGCTCGACCGGGGCCTGCACCGGCACGAGGCAGCCCGCCGCGTCGTCCTGACGGAGGGCCCCATCGTGGCGGTCGCCGGGGTGACCGTCGCAGCGGGGACGGCGGCCCTGTTGGTCGCCGACTTCGCCCTGTTCCGGGCCTTCGGCCCGGCGCTGGCGCTGACCGTGCTGGTGGCCCTGTTCGTGTCGCTCACACTCGTCCCGGCCCTGCTGGCGATCCTCGGGCCGCGGCTGTTCGCACCGTCGCGGGTCGCCGGCGGCCGGTCCCTTGAGACGAGCGCCGGGCGGGGCACCCGGTGGCTGGCACGGACCCTCTCCGGCCGACGAGGGGCCGTGGTCGGGCTGGTCCTCGGCGTCGCCGTCCTCGTCCCGGCGGCGCTCCCGCTGGCCGACATGCGGCTCGGGGTGTCCTTCACCACCGGACTGCCCCGGGACGACCCGGTGCAGCGGGGCGCGCAGGTGCTGGAGGACAGCGGCGTCCGCGGCGTCACCGCACCTACCGAGGTCATCGTCGAGGGGGAGGGGGTGGCCGGGCAGCGGGAGGCCCTCACGCGGTTCCAGGACGCGCTGACCGCCCAACCCGGTGTCGCGGAGGTCCTGGGGCCGGCACAGAATCCCCTGCCCGAGGAGTACGGCATCGTCTTCTCGCAGGACGGGAACGCAGCGCGGTTCGTCGTCGTTCTCGACAGCGATCCGCTGGCGGCCCCGGCGGTCGCCGATCTGAGGCGGCTGCAGGACCGCCTGGACGGACTCCTCGCCGAGGCCGGGCTCGACGACGTGACCGTGGGGGTCACCGGACAGACGGCGCTGGCCAGCGAGCTGGCCGTCATCACACGCGAGAACCTGGAGCGCACGCTCCTCGCGGTGCTCCTGGTGGAGCTGGTCATCCTGGCGTTGTTCCTCCGGGCCCTGCTGGCCCCCGTGGTGCTGCTCGTGCTGAGTGCCCTGGGGGTCGCGGCCGCGCTGGGACTGACGGTCCTGGTCTTCCAGGGTCTGCTCGGGGAACCGGGCCTCACCTTCTTCGTGCCCTTCGCCACTGCGGTCCTGCTGCTGGCTCTGGGCTCGGACTACAACGTCTTCGCCGTCGGGGCGATCTGGGATCAGGCCGCGCGACGTCCGCTGGCGCAGGCGATCGCCGTCGCCATGCCCGCCACCGCGCGGGCGATCAGCGCCGCAGGGCTCATTCTGGCCGCCACCTTCGCCATGGTGGCGATCATCCCGCTGAGCACCTTCCGCCAGATCGCCTTCACGATGGCGGTGGGGCTGCTCATCGACACGTTCCTCATCCGGCCGGTGCTCACCCCCGCAGTGCTCACGCTGCTCGGCCGCAGCGCCGGTTGGCCGGGCGGTCGCATCCGGACGACCAGCGGACGTCCCGGGGTGCAGGAGCAGGACGGGCTCCTGCAGGAGGAGTCCGACCGCCAGGCCGCCGCGGCCGCGTCAACGGCGGTGGCAGGTGAGCGGACGTGAGCGCCGACCAGCGGTCCCGGGCCCGCAGGGGACGCCGCACCGTCGTCCTGGCGGTGACCGTGGTCCTGGGGACCGCGTTGCTGCTGTGGGCGGCCGAGTGGCTGGCGCGGTCCGGGGCGGAGTCGGTGCTGGCCCGCACCGTGCAGGAGCAGACCGGTGGGCTCGAACGGCCGACCGTGGAGATCCACGGCGGCCCGGTGCTGGTGCAGGCACTCCGCGGCCGCTACGACGACGTCGTTGTGGAAGTGGGGTCCATCTCCTCCGGTCCGCTGCGACTGGTCGACCACACGGCGCGGCTCGAGGGCGTCTACCTCTCCTTCCACGACCTGGTCGACGGCAGCACCGACCACGTGTTCGCCGAACGGTCCGAGGAAGAGGCCCTGGTGACCTACGACGACCTGGACCGCTACCTGGGCTTCGCCGGTCGGGACCTGGACGTCGAGCCGGAGGAGAACGGACAGGTGCGCTTCACCGGGTCCGTCGACGTCCTGGGCGAGCTCCGCACGGTGTCGGCCCTCGCCCGTGTCGAGGCGGAGGAGGGCGCGCTGCTCGTGCGACCCACCCGGCTGGACGCCGGTCAGCCGCTCGAGGGCATCGGGGAGCTGTTGACGACCCAGCGGTTCACCTTCCCGGTACCGCTGGACGCACTCCTCTTCGAGCAGGGCACCGTGGAGGTCACGGCGAGGTCGTCGGGTCTCGCGGTCCGGACCGCCGGCCGAGACGTGGTCTTCGGCTCCTGAGCCCCGGCGGCGGGGGAGAGCGCCGTTACAGTGCCATGACGAATCCGGATCCGCCGAGAGGTCCCCGTCCTTCCTTCCTACCGTCGGCTCCATGAGATCGAGGACGATCCACCACCGCCGGGGCGCCTCTGCCGTGCTCGCGGGAGCGCTGCTCCTGGTGCCGCTGGCCGGATGCGGCGACGCGTCGGACCCCGCGGACGCCGACGCCTCTCCCGAGGTCACCGCGACGGAGTCGTCTGCCGCTGAGGACACGAGCCCGCCGGCAGAGACGTCCGAGCCGCAGGACACCGCGTCCGGGTCGCAGGACACCGGCAGCGCCGGAGCGAGCGGTACGGACGAGACGAGCGCCGACGTCGACTGCTCCGGCACCTCCTGCTCGGTCACCCTCACGGGGAACGGAGCCGAGACCGAGGTCCTGGGGACCCGACTCGCCGTGTCCGCCCTCGCGGACGGACGAGCGACGCTGCAGGTCGGCGATCGCGAGTTCTCCTGCAGTCAGGGCGAACGCGTCTCGGCAGGTCCGCTGACCCTCGAGTGCACCACCGTCACCGACGACTCCGTGACGATGACCGCCTCCCTGGGCTGACGGAGGTCTGCCGCTGAGCGGTGGGGGACGCGACGGGCGGATCACGCCTCGTCGCCGGCGGATCGAGGCCGGGACCTGGGCGGTCAGCGCACCCGGCCCGGTGGACCCAGCGCGGTGCCGGGCACAGGCCGCCTGACCTGCGCTGGGCGCCCGGGTGCACGTGCCCCGTCGTCCCGGCGAGGTGGGACCACCCACCTTGCCGGCACGGTCACGTGGCCGGGAGGGGCGGTGGGTCGCAGACTTCCGCACAGTCGAGGTCCGTGCGGGGCACTTTCCGACCTGGGCGGCCACGCCCCGCTCAGAGAGGCATCGGCAGGGGCGGTGCAGGCCATCACTGCTCGCGGTCGGTCCGTCCCGCGACCCCCTCGAGCGCTGACCGGTTCCCGGCCTTCTCCGTGGTGATGACGCTCATCGACCCGTCGGTCTCGAGGACGACGGCGGCCACCGAGGACAGGTCACCGGACCCGCTGGCACGGATGGCCTGGCGCAGCTCGCTCACTGTGATCCGCTGCCGGCCGAGCGCATCGGGAAGAGGATGGCCGTCCTCGAGGAGGAGGGTCGGCTCGGCGGTGATCACGCTGCGTCCTCGAGGTAGCCAGGTCGTCGTCCGGGCGACGGCGAACTGCAGGGCGGCGAGCAGGGCCAGGGCGACGGCCCCCTCGCTCCAGGAGACGTCGCTGCTCAGCAGGACGGTGGCGAGGGTGGAGCCGAGGGCCACGCTGACCACCCAGTCGAAGGCGTTGAGCTTGGCCAGTGTCCGCTTGCCGGAGACGCGCAGCAGGACGACGAGGGCGAAGTAGGCCGCCGTGCCGACGACGAGGATCCGGATGATGTCGGACCAGGAGTCGAACCACATGGAGCGCTCCTACCCGTGGTGTGACCGGCTCCTGGCACGCTCGGCAGGTGACGGGTGGTCTGGCGTGGCTCGTGACTGCAGGCGGCGCGGTCGTGGTGCTGGTGGCGCTACGCGACATCTTCCACACCATCTGGCATCCCAGTGGTCGCGGTGGGCTCAGTCGCCGGCTCATGAGTGGGGTCTGGCGCGTCGGGCGCCGACGTCGGGCGCTGGGGCCGCTCACCGGGCCGCTGGCGATGGTCGTCGTCGTGCTGGCCTGGGTCGTCCTCATCCTGCTGGGGTGGGCGCTGGTGTACTGGCCGCACCTGCCGGACGGGTTCCTCTTCGGCAGCACGCTCGATCCCGTGTCCCGCGCGGGTCTGCTGGACGCCGTCTACCTGTCCACCGTGACCCTGGCGACGCTGGGCTTCGGTGACATCGTCCCGTCGGCGGACTGGTTGCGTATCGCGGTGCCCGTCCAGGCGCTCATCGGTTTCGCGCTGATCACCGCCGCGGTCTCCTGGGTCCTGCAGGTGTACCCGGCCTTGACCCGGCGTCGTGCGCTGGCGGTGCGCGTGTCCCTGCTGCGGAGGGTGGACACGGCCGCACTGGTCGCCGACCCACAGTCCGGTCTCGCCGCCCCGCTCCTGCAGGACCTCGCCGTCGGGCTCGCGCAGCTGCGGGTCGATCTCACCCAGTACGCGGAGACCTACTACTTCCGCGACGGTGACCCTGATGCCTCCCTCCCGGCGATGCTGGGGGTGCTGCTCGACCTGGGCGAGCGGGCCGGTCGCTCACCGGGTGTCGACGCCCGCTACGCCGGCGAGCTGCTGATCACAGCGGTCGGGGACTACCTGCGTGTGGTGGACGAGCAGTTCCTCCGCGTGGGTGGCTCGGTCGGGGCAATCGCCTCGGCCTACGCGCGCGACCACGGGCAGGAGGTCGCGGGCGCACGGTGACCCCGGATCAGTCGCGTCGGCCGGACCGGCCGGGAGTGGTCGGGGCGTCGGCACCATCCCCGCGCCGGGTCGCGGTCCGGTACGCCGCCCGGCCCGGTGCGGCCGTGACGCCGTGGACGACGACGCTGGCCACCACGACGAGACTGCCCGCGGCGAGGACGGTGGGATCGGCCCCCAGCCGCTCGGCCTCCAGCGCGAGGTAGAAGAGCGCCGAGACCCCGATGGGGCCGAACCAACCCAGGTAGAGCGCGTCCGGCCGGCCCAGTCGCAGCGGGCGGCGCAGCGCCACCAGGACGGGCAGCCGGCGGAGCAGGAGCACGGCCACGGCCAGGAGCACGCCGCGCCAGCCGAGGTCGGCCCAGGCCGCCCACGGCAGCGCGGCGCCGACCCCGATGAACAACGGCAGGACGAGGAAGCGGTTGACGGCCTCGTCGATGGGCACGTCCGACGTCCGTTCGGAGCCAGTGCTCACGCCGTTGAAGGCCAATCCGCAGACGAAGACCGCCAGCACACCGTCGACGTGGATCAGTCCGGACAGCCCGAGCACCGCGAGGGCCAGCACCGCGGTGAACAGGGCCAGCGGGCCGGGGTCCGTGGATCCGTGCTGCTCCCCGGCCCTCAGCGCGCGCCCGCCCAGCCAGCCGGTTCCCAGGCCGACGACGACGGCCCCGGCCACCTGCCACAGCGACTCCAGTGCGGCCTCGCTGCCAGTCAGGGGACCGGCGATCGCGACGGCGGCGAGCACCAGCGGCAGCGCCAGGCCGTCGTTCGCGCCGGATTCGAGGGAGAGGACCTGCCGGTCCCGGGCGGGGAGGTCCTCCTCCGCGGGCCCCCCGGTGACGACGCTGGACGCGAGCACCGGGTCGGTCGGGCACAGCGCCGCGCCCAGCAGCGCCGCGGCGCCCAGTCCGAGGCCGAGCACCCACGCCGACAGACCGGCGGTGATGAGGGCCATGAGTGGCATGGCAACGACCAGGAGGAGTGCCACCGGCCGGATCTGCGACCGCACCGCGCCCAGCGGGTAACGCAGGGCCACCGCCATCACGGAGATGGCCAGCAGGATCCGGGTTGCGGTGTGCAGCCACGTGTGGTCTTCGGTCAGCGGCCGCACGTCCAGGACGCCGGCCACGGACGGGCCGAGGACGATCCCGGTGAGCAGGCCGAGCAGCGGCTCGGAGATCGGCAGTCGCCGCAGGCGCTCGGACAGGGCGGCGACGCCGAGCGCGAGGAGCCCGCCGGCGAGGAGCACGAGGTCGGTGGTCACGCCGCGCCCGTTCCCGTCGCCGGCGGATCCGAGGCGGGGGCCGCGGGCACGTCCGGCGGAGCACCGGCGCGCCTCCGGTCGTCCAGGAAGTAGACGCCGAGGGCCCCGGCGAGCGTGGCGAAGACCGCGACGGAGTAGACGGCGAGCACGACCTCGAGGATCCGGGCGAGGCCTCCCTGTGCGGTCAGCGGCTCCCCGGTCACCGTCGCGAGGGCAGTTTCGTGCAGGGCCGACGCGTAGCCGTCGTAGGCGCCGCCGACGTACAGGAGCTGGCTGGCCGCGAGCACCACCACCCCGGTCACCGTGGCCAGCCAGCCGATGCGACCGGTCAGCAGCCGGCCGGCCGATCGCGACCCTCGGACGGCGGCGGAGACGACGCCGCCCAGCCTCGCGGTTCGAAGCAGTGTCAGAGCCCGGGCGAAGCGGAGGAAGGGCAGCGCCAGGAACAGGACCTGCCACCAGTTGCGGGTCCAGAAACGGCGCCGGTCCCGGGCTCGCAGGGCGCGATGGAGGAACTCGGCGACGAAGACGCCCCAGCACAGCCAGCCCACCAGGGTCAGCACGGTGACCAGCCACGGCTCCCGCGCGAGCGACTGACCCAGGACGACGAGGACGAACACGAGCCCGAGGACACCCATCGGCTTGTCCAGTCGCCGGGCCAGCCCCTCCTGCTCAGGAGAGGCGTCGGCCGGGATCTCGTCTCGCACGTATGTCGCCTACCCGCTGCACCGAGGCTGCACTGCGCGCCGGTCAGCCCGGCCGGTCCGCGGGCCACACCCCGACGAGGGCCGAGTCGAGCGCCGACTCCCAGGAGCGGCGTTCCGACTCCGTGATCCGGGTGGACTCGGCGGCGAGGTCGACGACGGAACGAAGCCGGTCGTGCAGGGCGCGGTCCACGCTGCCACGAGGTGCGCGCCACGCGACCTCTCGCAACAGGGTGGCCATCCGGCGCAGCACGGTCGGCTGACCCGAGGCGTAGTGCAGGGGCTCCTCCAGGACGAGCTCCACCAGATCCTCGGGGGTCCACTGCGGCACGACCAGGCGCACGACCGCGTCGTCGTCGGCACGGCAATCGGGTCCGAGTGGCCGGGAGACGAGGTCACCGAGCAGCGCCGAGGCGTGCGAGAGGGCGTGCACCGCCGTCGTGGGGTCGTTGATGCCGGGCGACAACGCACGGACGGCGATGTCGACGACCTTGCGCAGGCTGTAGGCGATGTCACGAGCGGGGGAGCGCTCGAAGCCCAGCCGCACCGAGCGGCCCAGAGCCTCCTGCAACGCCGCCGTGTCGGGTCGTCGGCCGCCGTCCCGGGCCCAGATGTGTGCGAGCGGCGTCCCGGTCACCACGGAGTCCCCGAGCCGGGCGGCCAGGAGGACGACGACGTCGCAGTCCACCGCGGTCGACACGAGGCGTTCCTCGTCCACGTCGACGACGAAGCCGCTGGACGGGGAGGCGATGGGGACCCCGGGTCCGGAGGGCAGCTCCACGCGCGCCGGGCGCTCGAGGTCGTCGGGCACCTCCCGGTCGAGCGTGGCCCCGGCCTCCTCGTGGACGTCGCGGAGCATCGTCTCGACCCGGAGGGCGCGGGCCAGGTGCCCGAGGAACAGCACCACAGCCAGGACGCTGCCCAGCGTCAGCGCGTAGGCCACGGTGATCGAGAGTCGGGGGACGAAGGCGGTCTCGGTCTCGGTGGCGCTCTCGGTGCGGACGGTCCTCAGCACGGTGAGCGCGTACACGAACGTCGCCGTCAACTGGGCCAGGGTCAGCTGGACCACCCGGTCGGTGGCGAAGGTCTGCAGCAGCCGTGGCGAGTACTGGCTGCTGCCCAGCTGGAAGGCCACCACGGTGAGGGAGAAGATCAACCCGGTCACGGAGATCAGCGATCCGGCGATCGCAGCGAGCAGGTCGCGTGCCGCCGACGGTCCGCCGCCGAAGACGAAGGTCAGGGGATGACCCGAGTCGCGGCTCTCGAGCAGTCCGTCCACCGCAGGCAGCCCGATGCCGATGCCGACCGCGACCATGACAGCGAGCACCGGGATGGGCCACAGAGCCCCGCGCAGTCGCGCGGTGACGGCACGGGCCGCACCGCGTCGCCTGGGCTTCCTGGCGGTCACGAGGGCGACCCCTCGGAGGCTCCGGTCAGCACGGTCCCGCAGTCGTGCGACCCCGCTCGAGCAGGCCGGATCCCCGCGCTGCGGGCCGTGGGCGCCGCGGGACTCGCGCGCACCCGACCCGTCGGCAGTAAGGGGGCCGCCGTGTCCATGATCGACCTCACCGCCTGTGTCGGCGGCGGGGGCCATCCACCGGGTCGACCGGCCTGCAAGAAGCCGGCACCGTCACGATCACCTCCTGGGCAGGCCCGTCGACGGGCGCTCGTGGGCCTCCAGAAGTCGGAGGACGGAGAGGGGCGGCACCGGACGTGGCGGCCGTCAGCTGTACAGGGGGCAGGGTCCGGACTACAAGACGCCCGCAGGAGCTGGTGGCCGTGGAGACGGTGCACCCTCTCCCCATACCTCGCCACGGCTCCCGGCCGGGGAGCGGCGCCGATCGTCACGGGTTCGTCACACGGCCTGCCGGGTGCTGGTCTCCGATCGCATGTCGGTCCCGTGACAGAGCCTGGGACGTCGTTCGCGCACCTGTGGTGCGGGCACCCGGGACGCTGTCGGTCGGGCGTTCCCCAAGCGGATCGATCCCCGCGGTGCGCCCCCCGATCGGTACCAGCGACGGGCCGCCGCCTCGGCCACCGGGGCGGCGGACGCGGGGATCAGCCGAGGAGGAACCATGTCCGCCCCTCGTGCACGGGAACGGCTCGGACCCGCCGTCCTGACTGCTCTCCTCGTGACGGGGCAGCTCGCCCTGTCGGCCTGCACGGGGAACCCCGAGCAGCCCGAGACGGGTGCCGATGCCCCGGACGTCCGCGGTCCCGGCGACCTGGAGGACCCGTATGACGGTCCTTACTCGCCCGACTTCCACGACGACGTCGAGGCCTACGTCGACCAGGAGGTCACCCTCGAGGCCTCCGTCGACCGCGTCGTCTCACAGCTCGCCTTCACGATCACCGGACCTGACGGCGAGGACGTCGCGCCGCTGCTGGTGGTCACGGACGAGCCGCTGCCCGGACTGCAGCCGGGTCGGGACGTCGTGGTCGCGGCTGTGCCGCACGACGAGTTCGCCGTGTCGGTCGTCGAGGACGAGCTGGACGCCGCGCTGGCCGACGAGGCGTACGAGGAGTGGGAGGGGGAGCCCTACCTCAGCGCGAGGAGGGTCACCACGTCCCCGTCGGTCGGGTAGGTGCCGGCGCTCCCGCACCGGAACGGTCGGTGATCCCTGCCATCGTCACGGGATCGCAAGGCCGCGGTCAGGAGTTCGCGATCTGGGCGGGGAACCCTCAGAGGTGTCCACAGTCAGCACGGCGGCCGACGAGGGAGGCCGACGACCGCCGGCTCCCAGTGGGCGCACCGCACCAGCCCGGCTCGGCGGGGGCGCGGTGGTGCTGCACAGTGCCGACCGGGCGCAGCGTGGAACCACCGCACCGGACTGGCGGGTGGCCCGACTCGAAGACGTCCGCCGACCGTCCACGCGCTGACCCGCGTGACCGTCCGCGGGCACGACATCCGGAGTGCACCATGTCGCGACTCCTGTTCGTGGTCCTGCTCGTCGTCTGCCTCGGCACCGCTGTGGTGGGCACCGCGGTCTCCGGCCTGTTCGTGCTCACCGTGGTCGCCCTCGCCGGCCTCCTGGTGGTCGGCGCGTTCGGGATGAGCCTGCTGTCCCCGCGCGCGGACGACGCGCATGTGGAAGAGCGGTGGGCCGAGCCGACGCCCATCTCCTCCCGGCGTCGGCGTCCTGCAGGCGGCGACCTCAGCCAGCGGGCGGCGTAGCCCCCGGCGGAAATCCGGGTGCAGTGCGGCAGGCCGAACGTCAGGCTGCCGTCGTGCTGCGGTCCCTGCGCGCGTCCGACGTCCCGGCCGTGCTCGACCTCGTGGTGGCAGCGGGCCTGTTCACCGAGGACGAGGCCGGCTTCCTCGTCGAGGTGCTCACGCCGCTCACGGGCGCCGGGGTCGACGGCGACGGGACCTGTCTCGTCGACGAACGGGAGGGCGTGCTGGCCGCAGTCGCCTACTTTCGACTCGGAGTCGGTGGGGGAGCCGAGGTCGTCGGTGTCGACGCCGAGGGAACGCAGCGCCTTGAGCGGCGGTGGCCAGAGGTTGAGGCTGTTCCCGGCCGGGCGGGCCTCGCGGTAGCGCTCGTAGACGACGACGTCGTGGTCAACGTGATGCGCGGCGCCGAGGCGGTCAGCAGCTACGCGCCGATCGACGAGAGCGCGAAGTTCCGCATCGAGTACTGGGCGCTTGAGGAGCCAACCTGGTGCTCGCCGGGTGAGCTGAAGGGCGCCTCCTGCTGCCGTCGGACGGTCGAACGGCGCCTGCCGTCCCCTCCGACTGCTCAGAGGGGACGGCAGGAGGATCGGTGGGCAGGTGCCCGGTGTCCTGAGCGATGGGAACCGGTTGTGCCGGGGACACCGGCGCGCGACTGGACGTCGATGGCCTAGCCGATGTCGTGGAAGGGGCCGTACTGCTGGGTGATGGCGTCGTCCTGCAGCCAGTACTCGCGCTGCTGGGCGTCGTGGATGTCGCGCTCCTCGGGGCTCAGGTGGCGGACGAGGTCACCCACCTTGCCCGCGAGGCGCTGGCGGTCGCGGTGGATGCGCAGACCGACGTAGTTGACGCGGATCATGCGCCGCATGTACTCGCTGGGGCGCCGGAAGATGCCGGTGTCGATCGTAATGATCGGCTCGGTTCGGAGGTCGACGTAGAGCCAGTGGTCCGGCGCGACCTGGCAGGTGAAGAAGAACTCGCTCTCCTCGTCGTCGCAGAGCAGCGTTCCGTCCTTGTGGTCCCGGGTCAGTCCGGCCTTGATGGCGGCGAGGGTCCCCAGGTCCATCTCGTTGAGCTTCATGTGTCCTCCGCTCGGGTGTGGGTTGGCGAGCGGGACGGTGCGCGGCTGTCGGGCATGCGCAATGAGCCGGTCGGCGGTCACCCGTGTGGGGTCCTGCGCGCATCGCTGCTCCAGCCGACTGCGCTGGCGCCGGTCCCCGGAACCGTCCTGAACCGCTGGTAACGCCGCGGATGAAGGAGGAGCGATGTGGGTTGTGGTGCGTCAGGACGACTGGGTCGGGGGAGAGGACGTGCTCGGCGTCGTCGGCCCCTTCCGGACGGAGGCGGAGGCCCGAGCGCGGCTGGAGGACGTGAGGGGCCGGCTGCCGGCGCCGCCGTACCCGCGGGAGCGGCTGTGGCTGATGCCGCTCGAGCTGCCCTTGGTCGCCGGGGAGAACCGTCCGGCACCGGCGTAGCCCGGGCAACGGCAGGGCTACGGGTCGGCGGGCCAACGACCTGCATCGACATCCGACCCTTACCCGCGTGCGCCACGGAGGAGGTCGGCCACGGCTGTACCGGTGATGTTGTGGCGCTGGAGACGGATGGCTGGGCCTCGGGCCTCGTTGGGCCTTCGGCACGTTGGTGCGGCGCGGCGAGCGAAGTCCTCGCCCTGCCTGCCGTCCACCGGGGATGTCGGCCTATCAGCCGTGGCAGGAGGCGCGTGTAGGGCGTTCTCCCTACACGCGCTTCCCCGATCGGCGGGACGTCGACGGCGATGGCGGGAGGCGGAAAACCGGGTCTGTGGCCGACGCGGCGCCGGGCGGGTCGTCGGCAGGCTTCTGAGTGCCGAGCGATGCCCGTCCGCGACCACCTGGAGTACTGCCATGACCTGCCCGACCGCCACCCTCGCCACCCCGCTGACGAGTGCCGTCTCCTCCTCCATCCGTGCCGCGGAGGGGAACAGCGACGGCTGCGCCCTCGCGGTCGCGGCCAGAGACGCCCGGGACGACCGAGAGCTCGCCGACTTCGACCTCCCGGCGCTCATCGACGACCTGGACCTGAGCAACGTCCCCTCCGCGCTGGCGCAGCTGGAGGCGATCCGTGCCCCGTACACCTGCGCAGCGCGCCGAGAGGGGAGGCTGCTGGCCGCCGACTTCTCCGACGAGGTCACCGCCCTGCTGAGCGGCCGCCGGGCGGTGCTGCAGGCCGTGGTCCAGGCACCGCCGTCCGGAGCGGCGTCCGGTGCCGGTGGCGGGCGACGAGCGCAGCGGGACGTGGAGGCGCTCAACGAGCTGGCCGTCCGGGTGAACGCCGGGCGGGTCGACGACGTCGTGCGCCGGTTCGCGCCCCCGATGGCGCCCGTCGACCTGGAAGACGTGCGGGCAGCTGCCGCGGAGGCGCTGGTGCGGTCGGTCACGACCTTCGACCCGGCGCGCGGCCGGTTCGGGCAGTGGGCGTTCAAGTCGATGCACGGGGCGGTGCTCAACGCGGTGCGCGCGCTGAGGTACCCGATGCTGAGCTGGTCGGAGTTCCTGAGCCGTCCGGCGGTCCTCGCCGCGCGCGAGGCCCTGTCCGGCCCCGGCCGGCAGGAGCCGAGCGTCGCGGACATCGCGGCGGCCTGCGGGGCCGGCGTGCCCTTGGGCCAGGTGGCGCGGGTGCTGCGGCCGGCGCAGCTGCGAAGCCTGGAGAGCTCCGTCGGCGACGACGGCCGCCACCTGGGGGACGTGCTCGTCGACAAGGGGACGTCGGTGGAGGACGCGGTGGTCCACGCGCTGGTCGGCGCCTCGGTGATCGACTCCTGGCTGGTCGAGCTCGACGCGCGCGAGCACTTCGTCATCGTCCGTCGGTTCGGGCTCGACGGTGAGCCCGAGCAGTCCCTGGCCAGCATCGGCAGGCAGCTGAACCTGACCCGGGAGACCGTGCGGCAGATCGAGCGGAAGGCACTCGACCGGCTGCTGGTCGTCATCCGCGGCATGTGGGCACCGCGTCCCTCCTCGCGCTGACCGGTCCGACCGTGAGCCCGCACCGGCTGGTGCGGGCACACGGTCGTTGGCCATCCCCGTCGTCCTGGCCTACTCGTGTCGGCCGACCGGCACGGTCTCGAGTCGGCAGAGACAAGCAGGATCGCTGAGGACGGCGGCGATGACGGCCGTCGTCGCGGGCGGAGCGAGGTGCGGGTTGCGGGTCCAGAGGGCGAGCGCGAGTCGGCGGGCCGGTGGGGGCTGGCCGTGGAGCCAGCCAGCCCAGCGGGCCTGCCGCACGCGCTGGCGGACGAGTGCCCGCGCCAGTCTGTCCGCCGGCAGGTGGCGGAACTCGCCGGCGGTGTCGGCGTAAGTGGCGGCGACGTCGGCCCAGGTGGTGGGGATGGCGGTTGCGATGTGGTCGCGGGTGCAGCCGCCGCCGGGCAGGTCGAGCACCGGGGGGAAGGGCCGGGGGAGGGCCAGGCTGGCCTGCCACAGCTGGGCGTGCCGGCCACAGGTGGTGCACCGGCCGTGAACCGCGTCGCGGCGGCCGAGGTAGACGGTGCCGCCGTCGTCGCCGACGGGGCCGGGGACGGTCGCCCGCCAGGCGGGCCAGCCTGGGCCGGTGTGCCGCCGCCAGCGCCAGGCCGGGGACGGGCAGGAGGCGTCGGGCGCCTCGGTCACGGCCGGTGGCCTCCGGCGGTGGCCGCCGGCCGTGGCGCGGTGGCGACGCCGGTCGGGGTCGTCGGCGGTGCGGCGGCGGTGCGCGGGCCGGCGAGGTGGAAGACGGTGGCGGGGGTGCAGAACTGGCAGCGGCACCACTCGGTGGTGACGGGTGCGGGGATGGGCAGGCGGCCGCTTGGCTGGGCTGTGCGTTGGGCGGCGTAGTCGGCGAGCGCCTCGTCAGGAGTGATGACACCGGCGGGGTAGAAGACGACGACCTTGCCGTAGTCGACGTGGCCGACCCTGCCGTTGTGGCCGTCCTCTCGCTGGCGGAGGTCGCGACGTGTGACGTAGTCCTGCCGGAGGGAGTTCTGGGTGGCTCCCGCCGCGTTGAGCATCGCGACCAGCTGGTGGGTGTCGACGGCCCTGCCTCCGAGGCGGTGGAGAAGCGCTGCTGCGTGATCTCTGGCATTGCGCAGGCGCCATGCGGTGAGGTTGACGTGGCCGGCGTGCGCGTGAACGGAGATGGCGTCGGCGATCTGGCGGCCGAGGGCGTCGGCGAGCGCCCGCCGGGCTGGGGTAAGTCGGCGAACGGCGTCGGCGGCGCTGGTGCGGACGTTGAGGGCTCGAACGCGCATCGTCCGATACCGCAGGGTGGCCGCCTCCACGGCGAGGAGGAGGTCCAGGCCGTAGGGCTGGGGCCGGGTGAGGGTGCTGAGCGCGGCGGGGCGCAGCTGGCTGACCCGCTGCCGCAGGGAGGTGATGACCCGGCGGCCGCTGATCTCCTCGCTGATCCCGGTGTAGTCGGTGAGGCCGCAGACGCCGTTGCCGACGAAGTTGTAGAGCAGCGTGTTGCGGACGGCGGCCAGCCGCAGCGCCGTGTTGGGCGGGGCGATGGTGATCGTCAGCTGGCAGTGGTCGAGCAGGTGGACGGTGACCGGCTGGACGGGGATGCCGTGCACCAGCGAGGGGGGGCCGAGCGGGCGGACGAGCGGGGACATGCACACCTCCGTGCGAGTCGGACAAGATCGACTGCGGAAGCGTGTGCTGCGTTTCGGACAGCGGATCGGGCCGGCGGATCGGGCCGGCGGATCGCCTGCACGCGTGCTCGAGGGCGTAGCGGTCGGAGACGTGGCGGCGGATCGATGCGACTGACGGTGTCGAAGGCAAGGACCTCGGCGCCGGACGGTGGCGGGGTTCTCGCGCAGCTGGCGTGCGAGCCGTTGGACGGATCGGGTGTTCGTCAGGGGGTCATCCGGGCGACGAGCTTGTCGACCAGCCTGGGGGTGAGGAGCTTTCCTGAGTCCCGTGGGAAGGCCGCGGGGCAGCGGGTCGGGCCGGCAGGCAGGCGGGCCGGCGAGGCCGTGCCGAGTCAGCAGCATCTCGAGGAAGGCGTTGACGGCGCCAGCGCCGGAGGTGGGCCCATGTAGCCAGCGACCGAGCTCGTCAGTAGTTCGGTGTCATCGTGCCGCGCTGCCGTTTGCCGAACGGGGTTGAGCTCGAGGCAGACGGCGCGCACGCTGGGCGCGTGACCGAGCCGGCGTCGGAGCTCCAGACCGCTGCGGACTACCTCTCCGGCCTGACGGCCGCGGAGCATGAGGCCCTCCTCGCGCGCAGCGCGCGTGAGTACGCCGAGGGAGAGGGCCGGCCGGAGCCGCTGCACGCCTACCGGTGGGATGGGTTGGCGCCGGTGCATCGTGTGCCGCCCCCGTCCGCCGAGGTGAGCCCCAGCTGACCGCTTACCACCTGGTCTGCATGTTCACGGCCAGCCAGATGCGGCCGGTGCGCTGCTCACCCGCCGAGGACGGCACCGGCTGCGCCGGGGTGGTGACACCGGACAGGGCGGCGTAGATCTCCAAAGGGTCGTCGGGGACGGCGGCGACTGCGGCGGAGAGTCCGGTGAGGCGGAGGCGTGCGTGGCTCATGCCTCCACCGCTCTGCGCGTCGATCGCGGTGACAGTCCCCTGATCGGGCGCTTCTCCGGCCGGTCACAGCGGCGCTGCTAGCGCGCGACCTGTTCGTCGTGCCCAACGCGAAAAGGTCGGCAACTACGGCTCCCGCGGCGATTGCCTGGTCCGACGGCGCCCGCACGGTGCTGCCCGACGCGGCCGCCCGGCCGCGGGAGGAGCAGCCCGATGTCCCAGGTCCAGACCCGTCGCACCGCCGCGCAGCGGCGGAGCCGCGCGCGGGGTGACGTGCCGGAGGCTGCGGCCGCTCGGATGGTGAAGCGGCTGTTCGTCGTGCGGGAGTCCACGGCCTACAAGTACGAGCTGTTCGCGGCGATGATGTACCAGGTCCTGAGCCGGCACGCCGCCCTGTCGTCGGTCGCGACGATCCTCGGGCACGGGGCCGCACTCATCGAGCCCGGGGACACCGGTCGGGCACTGCGTCACCAGCTCGGGGCTCAGACGTACCGCCGCGCGCGACGCGGCCGAGGGCGTCCGGGTCGCGCGCTGGCCTACCTGTTCACCATCGGCGAGGACGCCTTCCTGCTGTCGCAGATGTCCGCCGCCCGGCCCGGCGAGGACGGGACCAACGCGTTCGGGGCCACGCTGGCCGACATCATCCGGGATCTGCGGCCCGAGGAGCTGCACACCGGTCCGGCGTCGCGCTTCGGCCGGACGATGGAGGTCTTCACCCGCGTCGGCAACGCGGCGAAGCTCGTCGACTGCAAGATCTTCTCCGACGAGGCACCGGAGGGGCTGGACCTCACCGTGTCCAACGACGCCCTACGGTGGGAGATGTACGGCCTCATCGCCGGCGCCGAGGTCCGCGAGATCCTCAAGCGGCTGACCATCGGCCGACTGATCGACGCGAAGGAGGGCCGCTGGCCGTTCGGCCCGCGCCACATCGTCCTGGGCTACGAGTGCGACACCGACAAGATCCCGACGATCACCGGCGACCCGAAGGTCCTCGAGTGGGTGCGCCTGCTCATCGAGCTGGGGGCCGACCCGCGCTACGACCTCGACGACATCGTCGCGGAGCTCGCCGCGGTCGGGTTGACCACCCCGAAGCTGCAGGACATCTACGGCACGGCGGAGGACGCCGACGGCACCGACCTGGACGTCGTCGAGGCGGCGCGGCCCGCGGACCTCAGCCAGGCGCTGCGTCCCCGGGAGGTCGTCCAGCGGCTCTACGGACACCTGGAGACGTACCTGACCGGCACGTACCGCTTCGAGCTCACCTGCCCCGTCCCCGGCGTGACGGAGTGGTGCTCGACCCCGGTGCACCGGCAGGACGGCGACCCCTACGGCGTCTTCCAGATCGAGGTGCCCGTCGGCCTGCCCGAAGGTGGCTGGGCCGACCCCGAGACGATCCGGAAGGCCATCGACCTGCGTTGCACGAGCGCCGAGGAGGACGGCGAGCAGCAGCGGGGAGACACGGAGACCTCTCCGTTCACCGGCGGCGCGGGTCACGAGGACGACCACAAGCCGTTCAGCGGCTTCGACGCCTGGTCGGACGACACCTTCGAGTACGTGCTGAGCGCCAAGCGAGCCCCTTACCACGTGCTGCGTCGGGACACGTGCCACACCGGTGCGAACTGGCACGAGGGGGCGGGCGCCGGCGAGCTGCTCGCGGCGCTGAACCCCGCCGAGTTCCACGTCAACGTCGCCGACCGCGTCCTGACCGTCCTCGAGGAGGAGGGCGTCGACCCGGCCACCGTGGTCTACGCCTCCCGCCCGTCGATCGACGGGACGGTCAGGGCCGCCGTCAGCACCGAACACTGGAACCGCGAGATCGCCCGGCTGGAGAGCACCAACCGGGGGCTGCGACAGGCCGTGGGCCGGGCGCTCGGCGAGGGTGACGAGAAGGAGGCGGACCAGTACGAGACCGAACTGCGGGCGAACAAGCGCCAGATCGCCGAGTTCGAGCGGCTCGTCGCGCAGGCCGCCGCCCCGGCCGAGCAGCCGGTCATGCAGAGCGCCGACGTCACCGGCCTGCCCGAGCTGCTCAAGCTGCTGCGCATGGGCCTCGCCCAGTACCCGGGCATGGTCAGCCGCCGGGTGCACCGGCTCATCCACGGGCTGCGCTTCGAGGTCGACCCGTTCACCGTGCGCTGGTCCTGCCGACTGCGGCTGCCGACGGACGCGGGCTTGGTCTTCATCCCGGTGAGCGGGCAGGTCCGCAACGTCTACCGGGCCCGGGGCAAGCAGGCCGCCGCGGTGCAGCAGGCGCGCACCGACCACCTGGCCAAGCTCTGGATCGAGGAGGGCCTGAGCGTGCCGGCGATCGCGGCGGCGACGATGGTCACCGACCCGGACACAGTCGAGCGGTGGCTGCGCCGCGACGTCGTCGCGCACTGGCCGATCACCGAGGCGATGGCCACCGCCGTCCTCCGCTGCCCGTTCCCCCGGCTGCGCGAGGTGCTGCACCGCATGCACCGCACCCCGCTGGTCGCCAGCCCTTACGCGCGGACCGTCCTCGACGGCTACTCCACGATCACCAGCTGGCGGGAGGGCTGGAACTCGGACCTCGACGGCGACCGCCAGCGAGTGATCGACGTGCTGTGGGACGCCGGCGGCGGGGACCCCGACCTCCTCGAGCGCGGACTGCCGGTGACGGACCTCGCCCACCTCTCCGGGGTCGACGAGCGCAAGATCGCTGAGGTCATGGCCGTTGAGCCCCACGACCGCGGCGGCCGGCTCAAGGCACCGCTGTACGGACGAGTCCTGGAGAAGGACCGCTGGACACGGGGCACACCGGCCGCCGACCGGCGGATCCGCCTCCGCCGGTGTCCGTGGTGCGACACGCGGTCGGTGACGGTCGTGCGTCGCGTCCCGGAGCTCGGTGCGTGCCCGGTGCTGTGCCGAACCTGCCGGAGGCGTCCCGACGACCCCGCCGGGGTGGTGTACCCGCCGGAGTACGTGTCGGACCAGGAGTAGGCCGCGGCGGCCGATGCTCGGAAAGCGCCACTCGAAGATGGAGGACACCGACCCGTGCCTCGACCAGATCATCTTCCCGACTGGCGTCCCGAACGTCGACGCGCCTCTGGCGGCGGTGGCGGTGGGCCACATGCCAGGAATCGTCGGCGGTGCGTGATTCACTCCGGCGACCTGCGAGCGGTCGAGCGGCCGCTGCCGCTAGCGGGCACTGGGGGGTGGTAGGTGAGCGGGCTCGGTGACAGCCGCGCGGTCTTCGACGCCGCGTTCGGCGACCGGGTCCGCGCGCTGCTGCGCGGCCGGCCGCTGGCCGCCGACTCCGGCCGGCAGGCGTGGGCCGACGAGCGCTACGACCTGCCGACCCTCGCGCTGGCCGCCATCGACGCGATCATCGCCCGGCAGGGGTTCGATGACGAGCTCACCTACGACCAGGCCGTCGACGCGCTCACCCGGCTCGCCGCCGCCTCCCACCCGCACCGCACCGCCGCCGAACACCAGCAGGTCGCCGAGCACGTCCTGGACACCCTGCTCAACCGCCGCGAGCGGGAGGCGCCGTTCCGCTACCGGGTCTCGGACTTCGGCCTCGACGCCGAGCGCATCACCCACCAGGCCCGAACCCTGGAGTTCCGGCTGGTCACCGAGCACGAGGACACCGCCCGCGACACCGTCGTCCTGCGCGCCACGACCGACGCCATCAACGCGCTCGTCGGCGGGCTGCAGTTCGACGTCGAGGACGAGCAGGCCGCCAACGACCTGATGATGAAGCGCCAGCTGGCCCGGGGCGCGTTCGGTCAGGCCGAGCGGGCCGCCGAGCGCAACCGCGGCCTGTCGGTCCGGTACGCCGAGGAGGTCCGCACGCTGCTGGCCGACACCGCCCGCGACATCCGGGCCGTCGCTGGCCGGTGGGCCAGCGAGGTCGACGGGCTGCTGAGCCGCAACCGGACCCACATCGAGGACCGGCTGGCCGCCGAGCAGAAGCTCCTCGACCACGTCCGCTCCGCGCTCGACCAGGCCGAGGACCCCGGCGTCACCGCCGCCGCCGCCCGCATCGCCGCCCTGCTCGACGAGTGCCGGCAGCGGCACGCCGAACTGCACGGGCGCATCGTCACCGCCCGCAGCACCTTCCTCGACGAGCAGACCCGCCAGTCGTTCCGACCCGCCGGCCGGCTGGGCAACCCCGACGTCGGCGCGAATCTCGCCGTGCTCCTCCCGCTGCCCCGCAAGCTCGCCCAGGAGCCCGCCGAGGCGTTCGCGCAGCTGGCCGCCGGGCCCCGCCCGATCCGCCTGGTGCGCCTCGGTGACCTGCTCGAGGACCTGCTCGCCCCACGCCGCAACAGCACCGTCGACCCGCCGGACGTCGACGAGGAGGACATCGACGCCGAGGAGTCGCAGGCTGTCCCGGCCGAGGTCGTCGCCGCCGCCGCCGCGGTGGTCGCCGCCGTCGGACTGCCCACCCGGCTGTCGGGTCTGCTGCGCGCCGCCCGCACTGCACTGCTGCCCGACGACGTCATTGTCACTGAGGTCGAGCGCCTGCTGGTCCTCACCACCCTGTGGACGTACGCGCCGGAGACGGTGGGGGAGACCGCCGCGGCCGTGGACACCGCCGCGGCCGTCCTCGGCCCGACCGCCGTCGTCGACGCCGACGGCACGGCGCTCGCCGAACCCGGCTGGACCGGCGACGACCTGCTCGTCGCCGGCAGCGAAGCCGACCTGCTGCGCCTGGCCACCAGCCCGGCGCCCGACTCGACGGACCCGAGCGGTCCGTCCCGCGACGCGACCGGAGACCGCCCGTGACCGTGACCGCCAGCGACCTGCGCGACGTCGGCATCCTCATCAGCTGCGCGCTGCGGCCCAAGCACCGGCCCGCCGTTGACCCGCTCTACCGCGACCTGCTCGGTCGGTACCGGACCGAGGCCGACTTCCGCAACGCCGCCGTCTACGTCCTCGACGGCATGGACCTGCAGGTGCTCTCCGACGCCGCCGACCTCGGTCTGGTCGTCGGCCCGCGCCGCGACTCGTTGTTCGCCGCCCGACTGGCCGACATCCCGTTCACCACCGGCGTCGAGCAGCGGCTGCTCGTCGGGCTGATCACCGCCGGCGTCGCCGCGTACGCCTACCCGTCCGCCGACGCGTTCGACGACGACCGGGTCCGCTACGTCCGCGTCGCCGACCTCGAGCGGTTCCTCCGGGAGACGTGCGAGTCGCTGAAGCGCGACGCCGGCGCACCGCTGGACGACGAGGGCTTGGAAGAGGCCTGGCGGGTCTACGAGCGGATGCCGGCTGTCCACCGCCCCGACAAGGGTCGCACCGCCGGCCGGCTGTCCCCGTCATGCACCACCTACTGGGTCGGCAACGTGCTGGCCTGGCTGACCGACCAGGGCATGGCCCGGCAGGCCGAACGACACGGCGTGGACACCTACCAGCTGCTCGAGCGGTTCCGCGTGCAGGTCCGGGAGATGGCCGGGCACGAGGCGTACAAGCTGCTCGCCGACGGACGCACCCGCGACTCCGGGCTGGACGCCACCGTCCCCCCGACCACCGTCGACCCCGACGACGTCATCGACCTCACCGACGAACCCACCAGCACCGGCCCGGGCGCCGGCGCCACTGCCGGGAGCGTGCAGTGAGCTACCAGCTGAGCCGGGTGCGCCTTGCCAACATCGGCGACCGCGCCGCCCGCTTCCCCGACACCACCATCGAGCTGGCCGCACCCGCCGCCGACGGCGGCAGCCCGCTGGACTCCATCCTGTGGCTGCGCAACGGCGGCGGGAAGAGCAGCCTGCTGTCGCTGTTCTTCGCGCTCGTCCTGCCGCTGCGCCGCGACTTCCTCGGTGTGTCGGTCAAGCGGCACCTGGAGGACTACATCGCCACCGGCGACACCAGCCACGCCATCGCCGAGTGGGTCGACGTCCGCACCGACGCCCTGTTCGGCGCCGGCACCCAGCTGGTCACCGGCGCCGTGTACGAGTGGGACGAGCGGCGCAAGCCGGTCGACCCCGACCGCAACCGGGACAAGCTCAAGGTCAACTACTACGCGTTCACCGCCACCCCGGGGCTGCTGACCCTGGACACGCTGCCGGTGACCGACGACGCCGGTCGCCCAGTCGACCGCGCCACCTACATCCGGCGGCTGCGCGAGCTGGCCGCCGAGCACCCGCAGGCGCTGCAGCTCACGGTCACCGACTCCCCGGTGTCTTGGATGACCACCCTCGGCGAGCGGCACCTGGACCCGGCGCTGTTCCGCTACCAGAAGCGGATGAACCACTCCGAGGGCGGCGTCGCGGAACTGTTCAACTTCGACACCCCGGCGAAGTTCATCGACCTGCTGATCGACCTGACCGTCGAGCCCGTCCAGCCCGAACGCGTCGCGGGCAACCTGCGCGCCGTCGCCGACATCCTCGCCGCCAAGCCGCAGCGGCAGCTCGAGGCCCGCTTCTGCGATGTCCTCGCCGGCAAGCTCGACGCGCTGGCCGGCGAGCACGCCGCCGCCGGTGTGGCCGCCGCCGCGGCCGCCGCCGCCGCCGGCGAGGCCAGCGGCCTGGCCGCGTCCCTGCAGGCGGCCGCCGCGGTGCACACCACCCGCCAGGAGCAGTTGCTCGCCTCTCTGGAAGGCATCGCCGCCCAGCAGGCCGACGCCGTCCGGGAACGCGACCGCGACCGTGTCCGGGCCAACGAGCTGCTGCTGCGCGCCGAACGGTTCCGCGAGAGCACCGCCGCTGAGCTCCTCGCCAAGCGGCGCACCGCCGAAACCGGCGCCCGGGCCGCCGTCGCCGCCTGGCAGGCCACTGAGCCGCTCGCCGAGCTTGCCGACGCCCGCGAGCAGATCGCCGATCTCAACCGGCAGCAGGCCGCCGAGGAACAGCGCAACGCGCCGCTGCGGGAACGGCACGACGACGCCGCGCTCGCTCTGCTCACCCGGTACACCACCCTGGAGGCCACCGAGCGCGCCCAGGCTACCCGGGCGGCCGGCCGGGCCACCGCGGCCACCGCGGAGGCCGGCAGGCTGCGCGCGGCACAGCGGGACGCCGAGCAGACCCGCGCCGCCGCCCGCGCCCAGCGGGAGCGGGCGGAGCAGGACATAGACGCGGTCACCCGCGCCATCGCCGGCGCGGTCGCCGCCGGCGACCTGCCCGACGCCGACACCGACCCGGCTGGCCACGCCGAGCACGTCACTGCCGAGCGCGCGTCCACCGCCGAGCGGCTGGCCGCCGTCCGCGCCGCCCGCAGGGCCCGCCTCCGCGAACGCGAGGAGCTCTCCAGGCGGCGGACGACGAAAACCGGCGAGCGCAGCCGCCGCGACGGGGAGCGGACCGCGACGGTCGACGAGCGGGACAAGCTCGCCGGCCGGGCCGCGATGCTCGCTGCCTCCGGCCGCCTGCACGAGCTGCTCCAGCTCGACGCCGACACCGCCGTCGACCTGTGGGCCGATCCGGTCGGGCTGCGGACCGCGCTGGCCCGGGCCGCCGCCGACGCCGACACTGCGATCGTCGCCGCCCGGGTGGACGCCGCCGAGGACCTGCGGGCCCTCGACGCGCTCACCGGCACCGGGTTTCTCCCCACCACCCGCGACGCCCAGCGGGTCGCCGACGCGCTCACCGCCGCCGGTGTGCTCGCCCGGCCCGGCTGGGAGCTGCTGCGCGACGTCATCGACACCCCGCACCGCGCCGAGGCGCTGCGCTCCCCGCTGCTGGGCGCGTTGGCCTCCGGCGTCGTCGTCGCCGACACCGCCCTCGACGACGCCCGCCGCGCGCTGGAGACCGGCGGCCTGACCGCGATCGCGCACGTGCCGGTGGCCAGCGCCGCCGACCTGGAGGCGGCGGTACGCGCCGCACCGGCCGCGTGGGCGGTCACCGCCCCTACCCCGGCGCTGTTCGACCCGGCCGCCGCCGACACCGACCGCACCGATCGCGAGCGCCACCAGGCCATCCGGGAGGCGGAGATTACCGGGTGGGCCGCGCAGGCTCGCGCCGACCGGGCCCTGCTCGCTGACCTGGACACCTTCTACACCGACTGCCCGGCCGGGCACCTCGACGCGCTCGAGGCCGACATCGCCGCCGCCACCGCCGACATCGACGCACTGGACGCCGAGCTGGGGGACCTGCAGCGGCAGGCCGAGGCGCTGGAGCAAGCCGAGGCCGCCGACGCCGACACGGAGACCGCGCTCGCCGAGCAGGTCGCCGCCCAGGCCGAGCAGCTCGTCCGGCTGCAGGCGCTGGCCGGGCAGGTCGCCGGGCTCCCCGGGCTGCGCGAGCTGTTCGCTGAGCTGACCGACAGCATCGCCGACCTGAACACCGAGGTCGACGAGCTCGACACCGCCGCGGCGGAGCAAGAGACGCTGCGCGAGCGCGCCACGACCGAAGCCGCGGACCGGAAGGCCGCCGCCGACCGACACGCCGCCGACCGAGCCGAGATCCGGCTGCTCGGCGACACCCCCGCGGCGGCCCGCGCCGCCGTGGGTGACGTGGCCGACGATGACCAGGCGCCGCTGACCACGCTGCAGAGCCGCTACAGCACCGCCTCCCGCGACTGGCTGGTCGTCGCCGCGCAGTCGGTCCTCGCCGAGCGGCTGCGGACGCAGACCGCCCGGGCGGCCGCCGCCGAGGGCAAGCTCGCCGGGGTGCCCGCCGACGCGCGGGCCGCCGCCGAGCAGCTGCTGACCACCGTCGAGGGGCAGGACGAGCGCAGCCGCTGGGCCGCGCTCGAGCAGGCCCGCACCTACCTGGAGGACGCGCTCGTCGGCGTGTCCCGCGCCGGCGAGGAGCTACGCGCGGCCCGCGAGACCGTGCGCGCCGCCGAGCGGGTCCGGGAGAGCCGCCGCGCCGCCGCCGATCTGGAAACCGAGCCGGTTGACGAGGCCGATGCCCGCGCCCAGGCGGAGCAGTACGCCGCCGCGTCCACCGCCGCGTCGGAGCTGGCCACCACGCTCGCCCGCCAGCACGAGGACGCCCAGCGGCACGCCGCCGACGCCAAGAGCGCCGCCGACCTGTTCGGCCAGCAGGTCGCCCGCCTCCGCGACGCGGTGCGCCAGGCCATGCCGAGCACCGCCGGCGCGCCCGTGCCGCCCGGGGCCGACGACGACCGCGAACCGCCGGCCGCCGCACCGTTCGACGGCAGCGCCGCCGACGCCGACGGCCGGGTCACCGCCGCCGTCGCCGCGCTGGCGGCGGCCGTGGAGGTCGCCCGCACCAGCGCCGGGCGGGTGGAGCGGGCGGTGAGCGCCGTCCGCCGCGCCGCGACCGAGTTCACCACCATCTCCGACCCGATCAAGGAGCGCCTCACCGGCGACGACCCCGAACGCCTCGTCGCACTGGCCGCCACCCGCGCCGACGACCTGCGCGCCCGCCGCCAGCAGATCCTCGGCCTGCTCGAGGAGATCCGCCGCGACCAGGGCGTCGTGGTCACCCAGGTCGCGGCGCTGGTCACCGACGTGCTCGGCACGCTGACCGCCGCGCAGCGGCACTCGCGGCTGCCCGGCTTTCTCGGCGACTGGTCCGACCAGCAGTTCCTCACCATCCGGTTCACCAAGCCCGGCAGCGACGAGGACCTCAAGGTGCGCATCGCCTCGGTCATCGACGAGGTGGTCCGTGAGGGCTCCAAGCCCGAGGGGCTGGCCCTGCTCAAGCGGTGCGTGCACGAGGCTGTCGCCCCGCGCGGGTTCAAGGTGACCGTGCTCAAGCCCAACAGCGATCTGGCCGTCGAGCCGCTGGACATCACCTTGCTCGGCAAGTACTCCGGCGGGGAAAAGCTCACCGTTTGTGTCGCGCTGTACTGCACCCTGGCCCGGCTGCGTGCGGTCAACCGGGGCTTGGGCCACGTCGGCGGCACGCTGGTGCTGGACAACCCGCTGGGTACCGCCAGCCACGTCAAGCTGCTGCGCCTGCAGCGGGAGGTCGCCGCCGCGCACGGCGTGCAGCTGGTGTACACCACCGGCGTCGAGGACGTCGGCGCGGTCGGCCAGTTCCCCAACGTGGTCCGGCTGCGCAACAGCCCCGGCACGCTGCGCCAGCGGCGCTACGTCACCGTCGAGTCCCGCACCGGCACCGCATACGACGACGACGGCGACGACATCAGCGGCATCACCAACGTCCGCGTCGCCCGCGACGAGGGCACCGCCGCCTCATGAGCACCCCCACTCCGCTGGGACCACTGGCCACCCACCTCGCCGCCGCCATCGCCGCCGCCCGCCGGCAGACCATCGAGATCGGCGAGCTGTGGCAGGCAGCGGTCGCCTTCGACCGATCCCTGGCCAGCGCCCCCGGCGCCCGCGCCGACCTGCGCGCGGCGCTGACCGAACTGCATGCCGCCGGCGTGCTCGCGCTGCCGCGCGGGAAGGCGCACTTCGACCGGCGGGCCGACCCACCACTGCCGACCTGGGTCCGCCGCTCGAGCACGTCCCGTCCGCCGGCCGCCCGCCCGGCCGCCCGGGTGTGGCCGACCGCGCTGCAGCCGGTAGCAGCGCTGGCCCGCCGCGACGAGGAGTTCGTCGTGCTGGACGTCGTGGCGGACTTCCTCCGCCGCGGCGGCGCGACCCGCATCAGCGTGCCGCTGCGGGAACGCAGCCTGGAGCTGTTCGGTGACGAGAAGCGCCTCGACCGGCTGCTCGGCACCCGGCTGTTCACCTCCGGTGCGCTCACCCTGGACCTGCTGCGCTGCCACCCGGTGCCGATGCCCTTCGCCGCGCAGTGGGTGTCCGGTACAGCCGAGGCCGGGGGTCAGGTGACGCTGCTGGTCGCGGAGAACCACCACACCTACGCGTCGCTGCTGGAGGCGACCCGGGTGCATGCCGCCGCAGGCGGCCCCGGCCGGCACGTCGGGTATGGCGCCGGCGGGCAGTTCAGCGCCGCGGTGACGTCGGTGACGCTGCTGCGGCCCCTCCCCACGCGCATCCTCTACTTCGGCGACTTGGACCTGCGCGGTGTGGAGATCCCCGCCCGCGCCGCCGGCACGGCCCGCGCCGCCGGCCTGCCGCCGGTGCTCCCCGCCGCGGCGCTGTACGAGGCGCTGTTCGCCCACGGCCGCCCGGTGGAGACCGCGCCGGTCGCCGACTCCGCTGCGGCCACGGCGGCCGCGTGGCTGGGCCCGCTGGCCGCGCCCGCCGCCGCGCTGCTGGCGAAGGGGCGGCGGATGGCGCAGGAGGCGATCGGACTGGAGCTGCTGCTCGAGCACCCGAAGTGGCTCGACGACCCGACCTGACAGCCAGCGCCGGCGCGTCATGCCTCGGTCGTCACCGCCGCAGCATCTACTTCAGCAGGCCGATCGCCTTGCCGTAGTTCTTCAGCTTGCCGAGCACGTAGTTCGCGATCTCCGCACGACTCGTCCTCGCCCGCCACATCATCTCCAGCCGCAGCGGCGCACCCGCGTGCGAGCAGAAGATGTCGCTCTTGTAGTCGAGGGCGGTGCCCAGCGACTTCTCGGTCTCGGGGTCGGAGACGAGTCCACACGCGGTCAGTCCCCTCGCGATGGCGTCGTTGAGCAGGCCGTCGTTCTGCCGCGCAATCTGGGTCAGCTTGTTGAACGCGTCCTTCGTGTTGTCACCCGGCTTCTGGCCCCGCCGGCGGGTGCCGAGCTGCGAGCCCCCCAAGATGACGCCGAGCTCACTGGCCATCAGCCGCTCATGCGCCGACGCGTCGGGGTTCGTCTGCATCGCGCGCTTCTTCATCTCCGCGTGGAGGGCCTCGGAGCCGAAGGTCCGGGCGACCGCCAGCACGCAGAACATGTCGAGATGGAGGATGCGGGCGTCGAGAACGGTCCCGAGGATGCCGATTTCGTCGGGCTGCGACTTGAGCTCCTTGACGACGTTCGCCTCGGTCGCGCTCATCAGCCGGTCCACGTCGGCGAAGGCCTGCCCTCCACGGGTGAGCGCGGCGACGTCGCCCTCCACGTCGGTGCCCGCGATGACGACGGTCCACATCCGGAAGCGTTCCTTGACCAGGAGCCCCTTCACCTTGTCGCCCGCTCTCACGGCCGCCCGCCGGATCTGGCCGAGGTAGGTGCCGATGGTCTCCGCGGTCGCCACCAGGTCCGCAGCCTGGCTGTCGGACACGCCGAGACCCGCGAGGGAGACGCCGTCGTTGAGGGCGGCCACCGTCCTCTCCGCGATCTGGACGAAGTCGGTCTTGGGCGGACCGGAGAAGTAGGTGACGGGCGCGTCGGGGTCGATGAGCGTCTCGTTCCCCAGGTCCCGAGCCAGCTCCACGAGGATCTCGCTCAGGTCATCGGTGTTCGTGGGCCACACGATGAGCGTCTGCTCACCGGCGTCCGTCCTGACGAACTGGTTGACCTCGTGCATGGCTGCCTCGAGCTCTGGCCGGGAGACCTGCCCCAGGGCTTCGCGTCCCTCCAGCACGACGATGCGCGGTGTGCGCGTGATGCCGAGCTTGGCCAGTTCGGCAGCGATGTTCATGCCGCGCGCGATCCGCAGGGTGGACACGCCCTCGCGGAACAGCCCCACGGTGTTCAAGAACGTCGACTTGCCCGCCCCGGAGGCCCCGCGCAACACCATGAACCCACCGCGGCCGGCGGCGCGCAGGTCGAGGAAGCGGTCGTCGAGTAGCGACAGCGCGTCCTCGACCGGCGTGATGATGACCTGGAGTTGTCGAGCATTCGAGTTGCGGAGCTTCTCGAACCGGTCGGGCAGCCGGAGGTCGCGGGGGTCCACGTGGGCATCCTCCCTCATGGCCCTACAGCTACCCGCCGTCCGCCGGGATCAGGGCCGTGCGCCAGTGCACCCGGTGAGGGGAGCCGCCTCAGATGGGCCGCCAGTAGCGCTTCGGGCGCGCGTGTCCTTCCAGGGACGCTCCGGCTGGACTTCGCAGGGCAGATGTCTGCACGTCGGCCGCGAGCGTGCACTGTCCGACACCGGACGTAGCCTCCCTCCATGATCACAAGCGAGCCTGGCGTGGATGACGAAAGCGCAGGTTGCGGCTTCATCGGCGGGCCGGCACCTGCGACAGCGGTCGCCGACGGCTCCGCTGGGGAATCACCCAGTCACGCACCGCCAACTCCCCCCTTGCCCACTCCGTCCTGGGAAGATCCCCTGGACCTCCCGGCAGCCGAGGCCGCCCGCCGAGCCCGTAGGCACTGACGGACGCCCAGCTGCGGACGCTGTAGCGAGCATGGCCTTCGTCGAGGGACGGCACGGCGTCGCGTGGCAGCCGCCCGGCAGCCGACCGCGGCGCTGAGGTCCGGACGCGATCGGGGCGGCGGCCTGACCCAGTCCAGCCGACGCTGAGCCCGGAGATGCCGCAGGCCCACCGGGCGTCCCAGTGGGCCTGCGGAGAAGGTGGCGGGCTAGGGCTGGTCCTCGTCCTGCCGCGGCTCGAAGAGCTGCTGCTTGAGCTTGGCGAGCTCGTCGAGCCGCTCCTTGAGGTAGTGGTCGGTGGTGCTGCCCCCGTCGTGAGCCAGGTGCAGCTTGGCGGCCTGCTGGTCGGCCGCCTTGAACACCATGCGACCGCTGGTGTGCCTGATGTCGTGGCAGCGGAGCTCGATGCGCTCGGTCCAGGGCAGGTGGCGCCGGATACGGGCGAACAGCGACTCGATGCGCTTGCGGCTGATGGGGCGGACCTCCCGGGAGACGAAGTTGCCCTCGGCGTCGAAGGTGTCGACCGGGTGGCCGTAGAAGACCGGCGAGGTGTCCGTCAGGGCGGGGATGCCGTGCCGGCGCTCGTCGGCGGTGGCGTCCGGCGGCGCGGCGACGCGCGGTCCGCGGGTGAGGGCGTGGGTGAGCAGGTCGGCCATGTGGGTGGCGGTGGTGGGCCGGTACCGCCAGGTCTTCTTCTTGGGGTCCCAGTAGCGGATCCGGCAGCGCTCCACGTCGAGGCCGCCGCAGGTGGTCTCCAGCAGCGCACCCCGGCGCACCGCCTGGATGAGGAGGTGCCGCAGGATGAGGCCGTCGAGGTTGGGGTCCTGCCCGGTGCTGACCGCGACGCCGTACACCTCGACGAACTCCTCGTCGGTGAGCGAGCGGGCGCCGGCCTCCTGCCGCGTCGGCAGCTTGATCTTCTTGGCCGGGTTGATCTTGACCTTCTCCTCGTCGCCGAGCCAGCTGAACATCCACCGGGAGGCCTGCAGGAACTGCTCGCGGGCGCCGCGCCCGTCGCTACCCAGTAGCGGTCGGCCCTGCTGCTCCCGCTTGGCGTTGCGGGCGACGGTGCGCTTGAGCCCGCGCCGCTCGACCCACCAGGCCGCCTCGGCCAGCGTGCTGCGGGCGACCTTCTTGACCGGGAGGTCCGGCACGCCGGTGTAGCGCCGCGCGCAGTCGATGTGGAGCTCGTCGGCCGGCATCGCGCAGGTGTCGGCGTGTCCGTCGCCGCCGCCGGGGCACGGGCAGGGGCCGGTCGCGCAGGCCGGACACGGGCAGGGGCACATGTCGGGCAGGCCGTCGACGAGCAGCTGCAGGTAGGGAGCCCAGGTCTTCTCGCTGCGGGGCAGGTCCTGGCGCATGGCGGTGAGCGCGTCGGCGACCGCCTGCCGGATCCGGTAGGCCTCCTTCGGCGCCTGCACCGGCGGGAGCATGGCCTCGACGACGAGCGGGTCGAAGCCCTGGGCGATGAGGCTGGTGCGCATCGACTCGCGGGTGGCGGCCGTCTCGTCGAGCCCCGCGCCGCCGTTCTTGCCGGCCTTCTTGTGGGCCTTGTCGCGGTGCTTGGTGGCGCGTCTGGTCTCCCGCTCGGCCTCGCGCCGGGTGGCGCGGTTGGGGGTGTGCGTGTCGTCGGGCTGGTCGCCGCTGGGGCGGTGGTGCTGGTCGCCGTCGAACTGCGCGGTGGTGCTGGTCATCGGTCTTCTCCGTGGGTTGCGGCGGCACCGGTCGTGCCGCGGGCACCGGGCACGGTGCGGGTCAGCCGACGATGCGCAGTCGCCCGCCGGAGAGCCCTGCGGCGGGCTCAGCGGTGGATGCGGCGGTGAGTGCGGTGGCGGGGTCGTCGGTCCCGGTCGGCACCGGCGCAGCACCGTGCTCGGCCGGCGCCGAGGCGTCGGGTCCGGGGGCGGGGCGGCGGAGGGCGCCGAGCAGGCCGGCGATGCCGGCGGTGAGACGGCTGGCTGCGGTGAGGGTGACGGTGCGCCGGTCGGGGTCGACGACGGCGAACACGTCCGCGGCGTCGGGGATGCCGGCCTGGCGGCGGACGCCGGCGGTCACGGTGAGCCGGCCGCGGCCGTCCAGCGGCAGGGCGGCGATCGCGAAGTTGGGCCGCGGTGTGTCGGGGCTGCCGGGGAGGAACACGGTCACCAGCGCGCCGTCGCGCTCGGCGGGCAGCTTGCTGGCCGCCTCGGCGTCGACGGGCAGCTGCAGGCGGCCCTTGTCGTCGAGGGTGCGCAGGAGGCTGTGGCTGCGGGCGTCGGCCATGTCGGCCGGCAGCGCCCAGATGCCTGAGAGGTCCACCCGCCCGCGGGTGCCGGTTCCACCGGCGCCGGAGGCGAGGGAGGCGAGGGTGAGCGCGTCGGCCGGGGCCCGCTCGCCGGCGCCGGTCAGCAGCGCACTGAGACCGGTCCAGGAGGCCGGGACACCGGTGAGCGTGGCGGAAGACGACGTGGGAGAGGGCGTGGGGGAGGAGGACGCGGGCGCGGTCGTGGCGGCGTCTCCGCCGCCGGGACGTGTGGTCGGGCGGGGAGCCGCGGCGGCCGGTGACTCGGCGGTGCGGCAGCGGGCGGCGGGGTGGCGTGGGGGAGCGGCGTTCGGCATGGGCCGTTCCGTGTGGACCGGCCGGGAAAGGGCAGTCGCCGACAGCAGCCGCTGCAGCGCCGCGGCGTCGGCACCGCCGAGGCCCCCGTGTGAGGGGTCGCCGGATGAGGCATCCGGCGTGGCCAGCCGGATGGTTGCCGTTTCCGGGGAGACCGGGACCGTGGCCGCTGGTGACTCAGTGAGGGCCTGGTGCAGGCCTGGAAGGTGGGGGGTGTCCCACTCCGAAGTGTCCGAGGGGGGACTTGAACCCCCACGCCCGATAAAGGGCACTAGCACCTCAAGCTAGCGCGTCTGCCATTCCGCCACCCGGACGAGTGCGGGACCACGATACCAACCCGAAGGCGCTCTCCGGAGCAGGGTCCGGCGCCGGGTCGCGCGGACGCCGTCCGGCCCTACGCTCGCCGGGTGGAGAGCGAAGGTCCCGTCCAGGCCCAGGCCGAGGTCGCCGAACTGCTCAGCGAGCTCATCCGGATCGACACCACCAACACCGGTGACACCGCCACCGGCGCCGGCGAGCGGGTGGCCGCCGAGTGGGTGGCCGGCAAGCTCGACGAGGTCGGCATCGGCTCGCAGATCCTGGAGTCCGAGCCGGGGCGGGCCAGCCTGGTCGCCCGCATCGAGGGCACCGACCGCTCGCGGCCACCCCTGCTGATCCACGGGCACCTCGACGTCGTCCCCGCCGACCCGGCCGAGTGGAGCGTGCACCCCTTCTCCGGCGAGGAGCGCGACGGCTACGTCTGGGGGCGCGGCGCGGTCGACATGAAGGACATGGACGCCATGGTCCTGGCGCTGGTGCGCGAGTGGGCCCGCACCGGCGTCCGGCCGCCGCGCGACGTCGTCCTCGCCTTCGTCGCCGACGAGGAGGCCGGCGGCACCCTCGGCGCCCGCTGGTTGGTCGACGAGCACCCCGACCTGTTCGCCGACTGCAGCGAGGCGATCAGCGAGGTCGGCGGGTTCAGCATCACCGTCCGCGACGACCTGCGGCTCTACCTCGTCCAGACGGCGGAGAAGGGCCTCGCCTGGATGCGGCTGACCGCCGGCGGCAAGCCCGGCCACGGCTCGTTCGTCCACGACGACAACGCCGTCACCCGGCTGTGCCAGGCCGTCGCGCGGCTGGGCTCGACCCGGCTGCCGACCGTGCTCACCCCGCCGATGCGGCAGTTCCTCGCCGCCGTCGAGGAGGCCTACGGCATCGAGATCGACCCCGACCAGCCCGAGGAGGCCCTCGCTCGCCTCGGCAGCATCAGCCGCATGATCGGCGCGGCGCTGCGCAACACCGCCAACCCGACCATGCTCGACGCCGGCTACAAGACCAACGTCATCCCGGGAACGGCCAGCGCCACCGTCGACGGCCGTTTCCTGCACGGGCAGTCGGAGGAGTTCGAGCGGCAGCTGGCCTCGCTGATCGGCGAGGGCATCCAGCGCGAGTGGATCGTCCACGACCAGGCCGTGGAGACCACCTTCGACGGCCCGCTGGTCGACGCGATGGTCGCCGCCCTGAGGAGCGAGGACGACGGCGCCCGGCCGGTGCCGTTCACCATGAGCGGCGGCACCGACGCCAAGAGCTTCGAGCGGCTGGGCATCCGCTGCTTCGGCTTCTCGCCCCTGCGGCTGCCCGCCGACCTCGACTTCGCCTCGCTGTTCCACGGCATCGACGAGCGGGTGCCGGTGGAGTCACTGCATTTCGGCGTCCGGGTGCTCGACCGGTTCCTCCGGTCGGTCTGAGGGCGCCTCAGCAGGCGGCCCGGAGCGCCTCGAGGGCCGCGGCGACGGCCGGCACCCGCCGGGCGTCGGGCCGGACCAGCGTCTCCACCAGCCGGTCGTCGACGTCGGCCAGCGCGACGGCGGTCACGCCCGGCTGGGTGCTGACCGCCAGTGCCCAGGCCGGCAGCAGCGCCACGCCGAGGCCGCGGGCGACCAGCCGCTGGACGACGACGTGGTCATCGGTGGCGAACCGGACGTCCGGGGTGAAGCCGGCCCGCCGCGCGCAGCGCAGCAGGTGCTGCCGGCACCGGTCGCACCCGGCGATCCACGGCTCGTCGCGCAGGTCGGCCAGCCGGCCGGGTGCCGGCGCGCCGGCGGGCACGACCGCCTGCACCGCGTGCCGGTGCAGCGGCTCACGCAGCAGGTCGCCTGGGACGGGGTCGTCGTCCTCGTCGTGGCGGAAGACGACGGCGAGGTCGGCCGCGCCCTCGCGCACCGCCGCCTCGGCCTCCGGCGGTTCCAGCTCGGCGAAGTGCACCCGCAGGCGGGGCGCGCGGCGGCGCAGGTCGGCCAGCGCCGGGGGCACCAGCACGGCGGCGGCGGTCGGGAACGCGGCCAGCCGGACGACGCCGGCGGCGAGCCCGGTCAGCGCCGCGAGGTCCTGCTCGGCCGCCGCCAGCCGGTCGGCGACCCCCTCGGCGTGCCGCAGCAGCACCCGGCCGGCCTCGGTGAGCGCGACGCCGCGGCCCTCGCGCACCACCAGCGGCGTGCCGGTCTCGGCCTCCAGCCGCCGCACCTGCTGGCTGACCGCCGGCTGGGTCCAACCGAGCGTCCGCGCGGCGCCGGCCAGCGAGCCGGCCCGGGCCACCTCGCGGAAGACGAGCAGCCGGCGGGGGTCCACGGCGACATCAAAGCAGTGCTTGGGTCCGACGGTCGACCTCTCGATCTGGTCGGCAGGCTCGTGCGCCGCCAGGCTGACCGCCATGAGGACCATCGGGCTGCTCGGCGGGATGAGCTGGGAGTCGACCGCGCTGTACTACCGGGTCGCCAACGAGTTGGTGCGCGAGCGGGAGGGCGGCCTGGCCAGCGCCTCGCTGCTCGTCCGCAGCCTGGACTTCCGGGCGGTCCGGGCGTGCCAGGTCGAGGACCGCTGGGACGACGCCGCCGCGCTGCTGCTGGCGGAGGCGAGGTCGCTGGAGTCGGCCGGAGCCGAGCTCGTGCTGCTGTGCACCAACTACATGCACAAGGTCGCCCCCACGCTGGAGACCGGCCTGACCGTGCCGTTCCTGCACATCGCCGACGCGGTGGCCGCCGCGGCGCCCGGCCCGGTGGTCGGCCTCCTCGGGGCGGCCGGCACCGTGCGCGAGCCGTTCTACCGGGAGCGGCTCGCCGCCGCCGGCCTGACGGTGCTCGTACCGCCGGACGACGACGTCGACCGGGTGGACGACGCGATCTTCGGCGAGCTGTGCCGGGGCGTGCTCTCCGACGCGACCCGGGCGGAGCTGCGCGGCGTCGTCGCCCGACTGGCCGCGCGCGGGGTCGACGCGGTCGCGCTGTGCTGCACCGAGCTGGAGCTGCTGCTCGAGCCCGAGGACTCCCCGGTGCCGCTGCTGCCCTCCGCCCGGCTGCACGCCACCGCCGCCGTCGACGCCGCGCTGGCGCCGTCGGCGGCCGTGGTGTGATGCCCGGGTGACCTCACCCACGCCTCCCGGTCCCGGCTCCGTCGCGCTGATCACCGGAGGGACCGGCGGCTTCGGCCGGGCCCTCGCCACCGCGCTGCGCGAGCGGGACGTCACCGCCGTCCTCGCCGACCTCGACACCGAGCGCAACCGGTCGGTCGCCGAGGAGCTCGGCTGCCCCTTCGCCGCCCTCGACGTCACCGACCGCGCGGCCAACGAGGCCGTCGTCGCGCGGGTGGAGGCCGAGCACGGCCGGCTCGACGCCGCCTACCTCAACGCCGGCATCTCCGCCGCCAAGAGCGACGACGCGCTCGACCTCGACGAGTTCATGCGGGTCGTCGACATCGACCTGTTCGGCGTCGTCTACGGCGCGGTGGCCGCCCGCCCGGCGATCCGGCGGGCCGGCGGCGGGGCGATCGTGGTGACCGCGTCCCTGGCCGGCCTCTCGCCGATGCCCAGCGACCCCGGCTACAGCGTCGCCAAGAGCGGCGCGATCGCCTTCGTCCGGTCGATGGCGCCGCGGCTGGCCCGCGAGGGCATCACCATCTCCGCGATCTGCCCCGGGTTCGCCGACACCGCGATCATCGACCGCATCCGGCACGAGTTCGAGGCCGCCGGCTTCCCGGTCATCCCCGCCGCCGAGGTCGCCGACGCGATGGTCCGGGCCTGGGAGTCGGGGGAGCCGGGCGCGGCGTACGTCATCCAGCCCGGCGTCGGCACCGTGCCCTACCGGTTCAAGGGTGTCCCCAGCGCCAAGACGGCGACCGGTGAGACCGCCGTCGTCCCCGAGGCGCTGCGGCCGCCGTCGATGCTCTGACGCGGTCGTGCCGCCCTCACCGCGGGGCGTCCTCCCTCACCGCGGGGCGTCCTCCCTCATCGCAGGGCGTCCTCCCTCGTGGCCCACCGTGAGGGAGGACGCCCGATGATCAGGGACCCTGATCCCGGCGGAGCCGCCCAGGGCCCGGTGACGGCGGTCACCGGGCGTCTGGCAGGGTCGGGCGCATGCGTGCATGGCGGGTACACGAGCTCGGCGACCCCTCGAAGGTGCTCCGGCTGGAGGACGTCGACCGGCCCACTCCGGGCGAGGGTCAGCTGCTGGTCAAGGTGCGGGCGGCGGCGCTGAACTTCCCCGACGTCCTGATGGCCGCCGGCATGTACCAGGAGCGCCCGCCGCTGCCCTACACGCCCGGCGTGGAGCTGTGCGGCGAGACCGAGGACGGCCGGCGGGTGATCGGCAGCCCGGCGGGCGGGCCCGGCGCCTTCGCGGAGTACGCTCTGATGAACGCCGACGACGCCTGGCCGGTGCCGGACTCGATGAGCGACGAGAAGGCCGGCGCGCTCTACCTCACCTACCAGACCGGGCACGTCGGCCTGCACCGCCGCGCGAACCTGCAGGCGGGGGAGTGGCTGCTGGTGCACGCCGGCGCCGGCGGCGTCGGGTCGGCGGCGATCCAGCTGGGCAAGGCCGCGGGCGCGAAGGTGATCGCCACCGCGGGCGGCCCGCACAAGGTCGAGGTGTGCCGCGAGCTCGGCGCCGACCACGTGATCGACTACACCGCCGAGGACTTCGTCCCGGTCGTCAAGGAGATCACCGCCGGCGAGGGAGCCGACGTCGTCTACGACCCGGTCGGCGGTGACGTGTTCGACAAGAGCCGCAGGTGCATCGCCTTCGAGGGCCGGCTGGTCGTCGTCGGCTTCACCAGCGGCCGCATCCCCGAGGCGCCGGCCAACCACGCGCTGGTCAAGAACTACAGCGTCGTCGGCCTGCACTGGGGCCTGTACAAGAAGAAGGACCCCGCAGTGATCGGCCAGACCCACGAGGCACTGGTCCGGCTGGTCGAGGCCGGCGCGATCGACCCGCTCATCGGCCAGGTGCTGCCGCTCGACCAGGCGCCCCAGGCGCTCGCGGCCCTCGCCGACCGCGGCACGGTCGGGAAGGTCGTGCTCGTCCCCTGAGTCCGGCTAGGTGACCGGCATCGGCAGGTAGGACAGCCGCGCCCGGCGTCGCAGGATCGCCCTGCGGGTGCCGTCGGCGTGCAGTTGCAGACGGGCGAGCTCCCAGCCGCCGACGTCCACCTGCAGGCTCAGCATGGTCGCCGCTGCGGAACGGGACGTGCCCGGCGGGATCCGCAGCGGCGCGTACTCCCAGTCGTCGGCCGCGCTCACCCGACCGATGTTGCCACGCACGACACCTGCCGGTCATGTGTGCGCCGCCTCCCGGTCTGCCCCCGGGAGCCCCCGGCGGCAGGATGGGCAGCGCCTCACCCGAGCACCGTCCGCAGCACGAGGAGGACCCGTGACCGATCCCGGTACCGCGAGCGACGCCGACCGCGCGGAGCAGGAGGCGCTGCTCGAGCCGGTCGCTCCCGAGCTCGCCGGGGACGCCGACCCCATCGGCGACGGCGTCCCCGAGGCCGACGCCCTCGAGCAGCAGCTGGCCGCCGCGCCGGGGACGGCGGGCGCGCCGCGGTCGGTCGGCGACGTCGACGCCAACGAGGCCGACGTCCTCGAGCAGGAGGCCGACGTGCCCTACGACGAGGACGACCGCGCCCTCTGACGACGTCCGGCGCAGGCTCGCCGCCCGATCGGGGGGCGCGGCTACCACGGGTCCGCCGATGTGGTTAGGCTTCCCTAACTCGATGCCCAGGGGGAGCCATGACCACCTGCAACGGTCCGCAGGCGCCGTCCGTCGCCGCCGCTCCCGAGCGCGCGCGCACCGTGGCCACCCGTGCCGCGGCCGCGCTCTGCCTCCCCGGCCGCGACCCGAGCCGCCCGCTGGCACACGCCACCACCGCCGCGGGCCAGGTGCTGGTGCTGGTGCCCGGCGACGGGGGAGTGGCCGCGGCCCTCGACCGCGCGCCCGACCGGGACGTGAGCGCGCTGCTCATGGTCAGCGACCGGGCGCCGGTGGCGCTGCGCGACCCGGTGCGCGCCACGCTGTGGCTGTCGGGCTGGCTGACCCCGGTGCCCGAGGCCGACCGGCGCGCGGCCGCCGTCGCCTTCGCCGAGGTCCGCCCCGAGGAGGCGCTGCTCGACGTCGGCGGGGCGGCGACCCTGCTGCGGCTCGACCTCGCCGAGGTCGTGCTGCGCGAGGGCCCCGGCTGCGCGGAGGTCTCGCCGGCCGACTACGCCGCCGCGCGCCCCGACCCGCTGGCCGGCATCGAGGAACGGCTGCTGCGCCACCTCGACCGCGACCACCCCGAGGTGCTGGCCCTGCTGGGCAGCGCGGTCGCGCGCAGCCGGGTGCCGGTGACGGCGGGGGAGACGCTGCGGCCGCTGGGCCTCGACCGGTTCGGCTACCGGCTGCGCGTCGAGGGCGCCGGCGGGCACCGCGACGTCCGGGTGCCCTTCCCGCGCCCGCTCACCTGCGCGGGCCAGGTCGACGCGGCGACGTCCCGGCTGCTCTGCGCCCTGCGCGCCGGACTCGCCCGCCGCGACTGATCCCGACGACGACTCAGTCGAACAGCAGGGTGTCCAGGCCGCGGCGCACGCCGGGCTCCTCGGCCACCCGCCGGATGGCCAGCAGGGTGCCGGCGACGTAGGGATCCGGGGTCTCCCCGGCGTCGTGCCGGAGGACCAGCCGCTCGCCGGTGCCGCCGAACACGACCTCGGTGCTGACCACGAAGCTCGGCAGCCGGACCGAGTGCACCCGGCTGCCGGCCACCTCCGCGCCGCGCGCCTCGACCGGGCCGTGCAGCTCCGCCAGCGGGACCGCCGGGGCCGGCGTGCGCACCGCGCCGAGGGCCTCGGCGAGCTGGCGGGCGGTGCCGCTGGGCACGTCGGGCTTGCCGGCACTCGCGTAGTCGACGATCTCCCAGCGCTCGACGTGCGCGGCGGCCAGCGTGGCGGCCCGCTGCAGCACGGCGGCCTGGACGGAGAAGTTGCCCGCGGCGACCACCCCGACGCCCCGGTCCCGGGCGAGCCGGTCGAGCCGGGCGTAGTCGTCGTCGGTCAGCCCGCTGGAGCCGACGACGGTGTGCACACCGGCCCGCACGGCGGTCCACACGTTCTCCTCGACCGCTGTCGCGCTGGTGTAGTCGACCAGCACGTCGACCTCGGCGGACGCGAGTGCGTCGGCGACCGAGGCGGAGACCCGGCCCTCGCTGCGCGACGCCGTGACCGCCGACAGCTCCTGGCCGGCGGCCGACCGGGACACCCCCGCGGTGAGGACCAGGTCGTCGGCGGCGTCGATGGCCGCCAGGATCGGCGGCGCGGTCCAGCCGGTCACGCCGGCGAAGCAGACCCGGATCACGGCCCGACCCTATTGCGCGCCGGATCGGAGGACGCCGCCTACGCCGGGGACAGGTTCTCGCGGAGGAGCCCGGCCAGGCGGGTGCGCCGCGGGCGGACGTCGACCTCCCGCACCGCCCGCGCCAGCGCCGCACCCGAGGCGTGCACGATCGACAGGTGCTGCTGCGCCCGGGTGAGCGCGGTGTAGACCAGCGGCCGCGACAGCATCCCGCCGGCCTCCGGCGGCAGCACCACGACGACGCCGGGCCACTCCGACCCCTGCGCCCGGTGCACGGTGATCGCCCAGCCGTGCTTGAGGTCGGGCAGCGCGTCGCCGGGCACGGTCACCGGGCCGGAGGAGAAGTCGACGGTCAGCGAGCCCTCGCCGGTGGCGGTCACCACGCCGACCTCGCCGTTGGCGAACCCGATCGGCTCGAGGTCGAGGTGGTTGGCCGTGGCCACCACCCGGTCGCCGACGTCGAAGCCGAACACCGTGCCCTCGCCGGGGTTCAGCCGGTCCTTGAGCGCCTTGTTGAGCTCGATCGTGCCGGCCGGGCCGCGGTGCACCGGCGTCACCACCTGCACGTTGCGCGGGTCGATCCGCAGCGCCCGCGGGATCGAGTCGGTGACCAGCTGCACCACCCGCCGGGCGGCCTCGCCGCTGCCGGTGGCGGGCACGACGACGACCTCCCGGTCGGGGGAGTCGACCGGCGGCAACTCGCCGGTGCGCACCGCCGACGCGAGCCGGGCGATCGCGCCGCCCTCGGCCTGCCGGTAGAGCGTGGTCAGCTCGGTCACCGGGACCACGCCGGAGTCGATGAGGTCGCCGAGCACGTGACCGGGGCCGATCGAGGGCAGCTGCGCGGGGTCGCCGACCAGCAGCAGGTGGGTGCCGTCGGGGCAGGCCTCCAGCAGCGCCGCGGTCAGCTCGACGTCGAGCATCGAGGCCTCGTCCACCACGACGACGTCGGCGTCGAGCGGCCACTCCTCGTTGCGGGCGAACCCGCCGCCGAACCCCTGGGCGCCCAGCAGCCGGTGCACCGTCACCGCCGGGTGGTCGGTGAGCTCCTCCAGCCGCTTGGCGGCCCGGCCGGTGGGCGCGGCCAGCGCCACCTCGGTGCCCTTGGTCCGCAGCAGCCGGACGACGGCGGCCACTGTGCGGCTCTTGCCGGTGCCGGGCCCGCCGGTGAGGAGGGAGACGCCGGCGCCGAGCACCTGCGCGACCGCCTGCTTCTGCGCCTCGTCGAGGCCCTTGGCCACCGACCGGACGGCGGCGGGGTCGGCGATCCGCTCGGCGGTGGCGGCCAGCCGGGCGACGTTCTCGGCCACGGCCTCCTCGGCCATGCCGTAGCGGGCCAGCGACAGCGTCCGCAGCGCCGGGTCGGGCTCGGGCGGCTCGGTGTCGGAGTCCTCGTCCCACTCCGGCTCGGGCGGCTCGTGGTCGAGCACGTCGCCGGACTCGACCGCCGCCACGACCGCCGCCGCGGGGTCGGCGATGCCCTCGGCGCGCAGCGCCGCCACCACCAGGTCGGCCGGCAGCACGGTGTGCCCGTCGCGGGTGGCGGTGCGCAGCGTCATGACGACGATCGCGCGGCCGCGGCGGGAGTCCTGCCGGTCGGCCCCGCGCAGCACCGAGATGGCCAGCCGGTCGGCGTCGGTGAGGGTGACGCCGGGCAGGCCGAGCAGCGACCACGGGTCGTCGCGCAGCCGGCGGGCGGCGTCGTCGCCGAGGACGTCGGCCGCCGAGGACGCCAGCCGCGCCTCCAGCCCGGCCCGCACCAGCAGCTCGACGACGCCGTAGGTGGGCGCGGCCGCCAGGAACGAGGAGAACAGCCGCTCGGCGCGCTGCTTGCCCACCCGGGGGAGCTTGAGCAGCCGGGCGACGGTGACGTCGTCGGGCGAGGTGATGCCCGCGCCGGGCAGCTCGGCGGCGGCCCGCTTGCCCAGGCTCGGCCACAGCCCGGCGGCGCAGAACGCGGCGAAGACCGGGTCGGGCGCGGTGGGGGAGGGGGCGGTGCTGGTCGAGGGAGTGGTCACCGGGCCGCCCGCTGGTCGGGGTAGGAGAAGTGCGGCGCCGAGACGTCCTCGAGCGCCGTGCGGATCGCCGCGGGCAGCCGCACCGACTCCGCGTCGAGGGACTCCTGCAGCTGCGCGGCGGTGCGGGCGCCGACCACCGGCGCGACCACGCCCGGGCGGTCGCGCACCCAGGCCAGCGCCACCGCGAGCGGGGTGGTGCCCAGCCCGTCGGCGGCGGTGACCACGGCCTCCACGATGCGGTCGGCGGTTGCCGAGCGCAGGTCGTCGAGGAACCCGGCCCACTGCGGCGAGGCGCCGCGCGAGCCCTCCGGCGTCGCCGCCCGGTACTTGCCGGTGAGCAGCCCCCGGCCCAGCGGCGACCAGGCCAGCACGCCCAGCCCGAGCGCCTCGGCGGCGGGCACGACCTCCCGCTCGACGCCGCGCTGCAGCAGCGAGTACTCGACCTGGGTGCTCACCAGCGGCGCCCGCCCGGGCCAGGCGCGCTGCCAGGTGGCCGCCTGCGCGGTCTGCCAGCCGGTGTAGTTGCTCACGCCGACGTAGCGGACCCGGCCCGAGGCGACCGCGGCGTCGCAGGCGGCGAGGGTCTCCTCGAGCGGGGTGAGGTCGTCCCAGGCGTGCAGCTGCCACAGGTCGACGTGCTCGACGCCCAGCCGCCGCAGCGAGCCGTCCAGCGCCGCCAGCAGGTGCCCGCGGGAGGCGCCGCGGCCCAGCGGCCCGGGCCCGGTGCGGCCCACCGCCTTGGTGGCCAGCAGCACCTCCGAGCGGGGGACGACGTCGGTCAGCAGCCGGCCCAGGGTGCGCTCGCTGTCGCCGTCGCAGTAGACGTCGGCGGTGTCGACGAGGGTGCCGCCGGCGTCGACGAAGGCGGTCAGCTGCATCGCCGCCTCGTCCTCGTCGGTGTCGCGGCCCCAGGTCATGGTGCCCAGCGCCAGCCGGGAGACGACCAGGCCGCTGCGTCCCAGCGCCCGTTGTTCCACGACGGGCCAACCTACCGCCGCCGGCCGACAGGAGCCGGGGGGACGCGGCGGGTGTGGACGGCGCCGCGCCGGGTCGTGCCCGGGCCCGCCGCGGGGGTCGGCCTACGCTGTCCCCCCGTGCCGTCGCGAGTCCCGAACCGTCCTGTCCGCCGTCCCGCCCGGTCCCGGGGCTGAGCGGGATGGGGTGGTTCGAGGCGGTCGTCCTGGGGCTGGTCCAGGGGCTGACGGAGTTCCTGCCGATCTCCTCCAGCGCGCACCTGCGGGTGGTCGGCGAGGCGTCGGGCTGGGGTGACCCGGGCGCGGCGTTCACCGCGATCACGCAGATCGGCACCGAGGCCGCCGTCCTGCTCTACTTCCGCAGGGACATCGCGCGCATCGTCGTCGCCTGGCTGCGGGCGCTCACCGACCGCTCGATGCGTGCGGACCCCGACGCCCGGATGGGCTGGCTGATCATCGTCGGCAGCATCCCGATCGTGGTGCTCGGGCTGCTGTTCCAGGACGACATCGAGACCACCTTCCGCGACCTGCGGATCGTGGCGATCGCGCTGGTCGCCTTCTCGCTGGTCCTCTACTGGGCCGACCGGGTGGGCCGCAAGACCCGCGAGCTGCGGCAGCTCACCGTCCGCGACGGGCTGCTGTTCGGGCTGGCGCAGTCGATGGCGCTGGTGCCGGGCGTGTCCCGCTCCGGCGGCACGATCACGATGGGCCTGTTCCTCGGCTACACCCGCGCCGCCGCGGCCCGCTACTCGTTCCTGCTGGCCGTCCCGGCGGTGCTCGGGTCGGGGTTCTTCCAGGCCTACGAGGCGCTCACGGGCGGCGTGGCCGGGGAGAGCGTCGCCTGGGGGCCGACCCTGCTGGCCACGGTGATCGCGTTCGGCGTGGGCCTGTCGGTGATCGCCTGGCTGCTGCGCTACCTCGACCGCGGCACGTTCACCCCGTTCGTCGTCTACCGGGTGGTGCTCGGCCTGGTGCTGCTGGCGCTGGTCGGCGCGGGGGTCCTCGCGCCCAACTGAGGCGTCCCGCCGGGATCAGGTGACCTGATCGTCGGGCGTCCTCCCTCACGGCGGGCCACGAGGGAGGACGCCATGCGGTGAGGGAGGACGCCGGCGCAGGTCCGCCTACGCTCGGCCGCGTGACCACCGTCATCCTCCTGCGGCACGGCCGGACGACGGCGAACGCCGGTGGTGTGCTGGCCGGGTGGAGCCCCGGCGTCGAGCTCGACGAGACCGGGCAGGCGCAGGCGGCCGCGGTGGGCGCCCGGCTCGCGCCGGTGCCGCTGGCCGCGGTCGTCAGCAGCCCGCTGGAGCGCTGCCGGCAGACCGCCGGGGCCGTGCTCGACGGGCGCGGGCTCGAGCTGAGCACCGACGACCGGCTCGGCGAGGCCCGCTACGGCGACTGGACCGGCCGGCCGCTCAAGGAGCTGGTCAAGGAGCCGCTGTGGAAGGTGGTGCAGCAGCACCCGTCCGCGGCGGTGTTCCCCGGGCCCGAGGGCGAGGGGCTGGCGCAGACCCAGGCCCGCGCGGTCGCCGCCGTCCGCGAGTGGAACGACCGGCTGGGCCCCGACGCGGTCTGGCTGGCCTGCTCGCACGGCGACGTCATCAAGGCCGTGCTCGCCGACGCCCTCGGCCTGCACCTGGACGCCTTCCAGCGGATCGTGGTCGACCCCGCGTCGATCTCGGTGGTCAGCTACACCGAGACCCGCCCCTTCGTCCTGCGGGTCAACGACACCGGGGGCGACGTCGCCGCCCTGGTGCCGCCGAAGAAGCGGCCCCGTCGCCGCCGGGGCAGGGACTCCGACGCCGTCGTCGGCGGCGGCGCCGGCGCGGCCGCGACGTGACGGCGGTCGTCGGACCGCCCGCGTAACCTGGCAACGTGCCGCGCCAGGTCTTCCGTTTCGAGCGCCCGACCCGGTTCGTCGCCGGGACGGTCGGCCAGCCCGGGGATCGCACCTTCTACCTGCAGGCCTCCGACGACGACGGCCGCGTGATCAGCGTCGCGCTGGAGAAGTCGCAGGTGCAGGTGCTCGCCGAGCGCATGGACGAGCTGCTCGACGAGATCGCCTCCCGGCCCGGCACCGCCGTCCCCGCGACCGCCGACGTCGACGACCTCGAGCCGCTCACCGCCCCGGTCGACGAGGAGTTCCGCGTCGCGGCGATGGGCCTGGCCTGGGACGGCGAGGCGCAGGCCGTCGTCGTCGAGGCCGTGGCGGCCACCGACGAGCCGGTCGACGAGGAGACCATCCTCTCCGACGCCGAGGAGGGCCCCGACGCGCTGCGGGTGACCATCACCCCCGGCGCCGCCCGGTCGTTCGTCGCCCGGGCGCGCCGCGTCGTCGCCGCCGGCCGCCCCTCCTGCCCGCTGTGCTCGCTGCCGCTGGACCCCACCGGGCACGTCTGCCCGCGGCAGAACGGCTACCGCCGCTGAACCGCGGAGCGCGGCGGTGACCGGCGGCCGGCCCGCGCGCGAGCTGCGCGCCCCGGACACCGACGCCGAGGCGCGCACCCTGCTGCTCGCGGGCGAGATCGACCTCGAGGGGCGGATGCTCGACGCGAGCAACGTCACCCTCGTCGGCGCCATCCGCACCGCCGAGCTCGAGGCCGAGTGCGTCTACAAGCCGGTGGCCGGTGAGCGGCCGCTGTGGGACTTCCCCGACGGCACCCTCGCCGGGCGGGAGGTGTCGGCGGCGCTGGTCAGCGAGGCCACCGGGTGGGGCATCGTGCCGCCCACCGTGTTGCGCGAGGGCCCCTTCGGCCCCGGCATGGTGCAGCTGTGGATCGACGGCGACCCCGGCGTCGACCTGGCCGCCTTCGTCCGCTCCGACCACCCGGGGCTGCGCCGCATGGCGGTGTTCGACGCAGTGGTCAACAACGCCGACCGCAAGGGCGGGCACATCATCCCGACGGCGTCGGGTCACGTGTACGGCGTCGACCACGGCATCTGCTTCTCGGCCGACCCGAAGCTGCGCACCCTGCTGTGGCGCTGGGCGGGCAAGCCGCTGCCCCTGGCCGCCCTGGAGGTGCTCGAGCGGCTCGCCGACGACCTGCGCGGCGACCTCGGCGAGGCGCTGCACGAGCACCTGACCCGGCGCGAGGTCCGCTGCACCCAGCAGCGGGTGGCCGAGCTGCTGCGCACCAAGCTGCACCCCGAGCCGTCGGGGCAGTGGCCCGCGCTGCCCTGGCCGCCGTTCTAGCCGCGAGCGGGTGCGCCCGCGCCGCCCTGGTGAGCGGAGCCGGCCGGTCGAAACCCGGATGACGGGCCGGCGGCGGTCCGGTTGGCTGGCGGGGTGGACGCTCTCCGGACGTCGCCGTGATCCGCCCCGCAGTGGTCGCCGACACCGCAGGGATCGTCGCCGTAGCCGTCGCCTCCGGTCTCTTCCCGCCCGAGGAGGTGGGGATCGTCGAGGACCTGCTCACCGGTCCCGGCGGACCGGACGGAGCCCTCTGCCTGGTGGACGACGAGCAGGGAGTGCGCGGAGTGGCGTACGCCGAGCCGGTCCGGGGGACCGAGGACGCATGGGAGCTGACGATGATCGCGGTCGCCCGGGAGGTCCAGGGCGGCGGCCGGGGCACGGCCCTGCTGCGAGCGGTCGAGGACGGCCTGCGCCCGCGCGGGGCCAGGCTGCTGCTGGTCATGACCTCGGGGACGCCGGAGTTCGCCCGGACCCGTGCCTTCTACGCCGGCCGCGGCTACGGCGAGGAGGCCCGGGTCCGGGACTACTACACCGACGGCGACGACATGGTCCTGTTCCGCCTCCCCTTGAAGGCCTGACCGACGCCGAGCAGGTGCGCTCACGCCCCGTTCGGGGTGCTGGAACGACGCGCCGGCGCACAGCCTCGGGTGGTGTGCGCGGATGGCGCACTCGGCGTCCGGCGCGCGCCGGAACGGCACATCCCTCCGCCGGAGTGTGTGCGCCCACGCCGCGTTCGACGCCCCGGAACCCGGCGTCGGCGCACCCGCTCGGGCAGCATCCGGGGGCATGCCGCACCGCAGCCGCCTCGCGATCCTCCTGCTCGACCTGCCGCCGGACGTGCACCCCGCCGGCCTCGACTTCTGGTCGGCGGCCACCGGCCACCCCGTCGAACCCGACATGGAGGACCCGAGCTGGCACTCGCTCGGCTCGTTCGCCGACGGCTTCCACCTCGAGGTGCAGCGCACCGGGGAGGGGACGCCGCCGCGCTGGCACGTCGACGTCGAGACCGACGACATCCCCGCCGAGGTCGCGCGGCTGGAGGCACTGGGCGCCCGCCGGGAGGCCGACATGGGCTCGTTCTGGCAGATGACCGACCCGGCCGGGCTGGTGTTCTGCGTCGTCGGCATCCAGACCGGCGAGGCCTTCGAGCGGCACGCCGTCACCTGGCCCTGAGGCGGGCAGCACCGTGACTGCGGGGGTGGCCCTCCTCTTGCGGTGTTCCCCACGCTCCCGCGGCACGGCCACACCGCACCAGCGCCGGGAACACCGCAAGACATGGCCTGACCGGGGCTGCCGGACTCACCCGGTCCCGAAGCCCGCCCTGAGCCGCCCCGGGGCCGGCCGGGTCACTCCATGTCGACCAGGCCGATCATCGCGGCCGCCTGCAGGCCGTCGCCGTCGACGGTGAGCACCTCCAGCGGCACCCGCCGCCAGCAGGCCAGCAGCAGGTCGCCCGCGGTGCCGCGCAGCGTGGCCACCGGGCGCGGGCGGGACCCGGCGAACAGCGTGCGCTCCACCCCGGCGTCGATGGCGTGCAGCACGACGGGGTGCGCGCCGGGCGGCGGCCCGTCGGGCAGTGCGCCGGGCACGATGACCTCCAGCCACTCGTCGAGGCCGTCGAGCCCGAGGCCGGCGGGGATCGGCCGGACGTCGCCGAGCACCTGCTCGACGTCGGCGGTGTGCACCACCGCCTCGTGGACCTGCCGCCGCAGCACCCAGCCGACGTCCTGCCGGGGCGCCCACGTCCAGACCCGCTCGGCGGGGTCGGCGGCGGCCAGCGCCGTCTCCAGTTCCGCCGCCTGCGCCATCGACCAGCCCAGCAGCTCGTCGTCGGGATGGCGCGGCGGCTCGGCGTAGCCCTCCGGCGACGCGGCGCGGGTCCGCACGACCCAGGCCCAGAAGTGCTGTACCTCGCCGAGGTGGCGCACGAGGTCGGCGAGGGTCCAGTCCGGGCAGCCGGGGACCGGCGCCCGCCACCCGGAGGCCAGCAGGGCCTCGGCGGCGGCGTCGGCGAAGCGGGCGTCGGTCCGGCTCAGCGCCGGCAGGTACTCCGCGGTGTCCATCGCCTGGGTGTCCATCGCCGTCCCCCTCCTCGTGCCCGCCCCGGCGACGCTAGCGCCGCGGGCCGGTGCCCGTCCCACCACCCGCCGTCGCCGCTGGTGGGGGAGACTCGCGGTGGTCCCGGGCCCCGGCCCGGGCCCTGCCGCCGTCCCCAGCCAGGAGTGCCGCCCGGTGTCCACCGCCCTCTCGCCCGAGGTCCGCACGACCGCCCTCGCCCGCATGTCCGCCGACGTCCTCGACGTCCTGGTGATCGGCGGCGGGGTCACCGGCGCCGGAGCCGCCCTCGACGCGGCCAGCCGCGGCCTGTCGGTGGGCCTCCTCGAGCAGCGCGACTGGGCCTCGGGCACGTCCAGCCGGGCCAGCAAGCTCGTCCACGGCGGGCTGCGCTACCTGGAGATGCTCGACTTCGCCCTGGTCCGCGAGGCGCTGCACGAGCGCGGCCTGCTCGTCGGCCGGCTCGCCCCGCACCTGGTGCACCCGGTGCCGTTCCTCTACCCGCTGCGCCACCGGGTGTGGGAGCGGGCCTACACCGGGGCGGGCATCGCGCTCTACGACGTGCTCGGCGGGCTGCTCGGCCGCGTCGGCGGGCAGGGCGTGCCGCTGCACCGGCACCTGTCGAGGAAGGCGCTGCGCCGGGTCGCGCCGTCGCTGCGCGAGGACGCCGCCGTCGGCGCCATCCGCTACTGGGACGCCAAGGTCGACGACGCCCGCCTCGTGCAGGTGCTCGTGCGCACCGCCGTCGGCCACGGCGCGCTGGCCGCCAGCCGCACCCAGGTCGTCGGCTACCTCGAGGAGGGCGGCCGGGTCGCGGGCGTGCGCGCGGTCGACCTGGAGACCGGCCGCGGGCTCACCATCCGCGCGCGGCACGTCGTCGGCGCGACCGGCGTCTGGACCGACCAGACCCAGGAGCTCTTCCGTGCCCAGGGGCTGACCGTGCGGGCGTCGAAGGGCGTGCACATCGCCGTCCCGCGCGACGTCATCGCCGGTGAGGACGGGGTCATCCTGCGCACCGAGAAGAGCGTGCTGTTCATCATCCCGTGGCCCACCCACTGGGTGATCGGCACCACCGACACCCCGTGGGACCTGGCCAAGGACCACCCGGTCGCCTCGGCCGCCGACGTCGACTACCTCCTCGAGCGGGCCAACGACGTGCTCACCCGGCCGCTCAGCCGCGACGACGTCCTCGGCGTCTACACCGGCCTGCGGCCGCTGCTGCAGCCGGTGGGCGAGGAGGGGCAGGCGACGACGAAGGTGTCCCGCGAGCACACCGTGGCCACCGTCCGGCCCGGGCTGACGGTGATCGCCGGCGGCAAGTACACGACCTACCGGGTGATGGCCCGCGACGTGGTGGACATGGCGCTGGCCGACCGCGCGCCGGGGGAGGACCCCGACGCGCCGATCCCCGCCTCGCTCACCGAGGAGCTGCCGCTGGCCGGCGCCGACGGCTACCGGGTGCGGTGGAACCGCAAGGCCCACCTCGCCCGCGCGCACGGCTGGACCGAGACCCGCGTGGAGCACCTGCTCGACCGCTACGGCAGCCTCGTCGACGAGCTGCTCGCCCTCGTCGACACCGACCCCGACCTCGGCCGGCCGCTGGAGGGCGCGCCGGACTACCTGCGCGCCGAGGTCGTCTACGCCGTCACCGCCGAGGGCGCGCTGCACCTCGAGGACGTGCTGACCCGCCGCACCCGGCTCTCCTACGAGCAGGCCGACCGGGGGACGGCGTCGGCCCGGCCCGCCGCCGAGCTCATGGCCGGGCTGCTCGGGTGGGACGACGACCAGCGCGAGCGCGAGGTCGCGACCTACCTGGCGCGGGTGGAGGCCGAGCGGGCCGCCGAGGCGATGCCCGACGACACCTCCGCCGAGCGCGCCCGCCTGCAGGCCCCCGAGATCCGGCCGTTCGCCGCCTCCGCCTGAACCCCGTCCGACCCGAGCCTGGAGGTCAGCGTTGACCCGGTACGTCGCCGCCATCGACCAGGGGACGACGAGCACCCGCTGCATCGTCTTCGACGCCGCGGGCGCGGTCGTCGCCCGGGCGCAGGAGGAGCACCGGCAGGTGTTCCCCCGCGCCGGGTGGGTCGAGCACGACCCGGTGGAGATCTGGGCCAAGACCCGGGACGTGGTCGGGCTGGCACTGGCCCGCGCCGACGCCGTCGCCGGTGACCTGGCCGCCGTCGGGCTGACCAACCAGCGCGAGACCGCCGTCGTCTGGGACCGCACCACCGGCGAGCCGGTGTACAACGCGATCGTCTGGCAGGACACCCGCACCGACGCGATCTGCCGCGAGCTCGGCGAGCCCGGCGGCGGCGCCGACCGCTACAGGGAGCGCACCGGCCTGCCGCTGGCCACCTACTTCGCCGGGCCGAAGGTCACCTGGATCCTCGACAACGTCGAGGGCGCCCGGGCGCGGGCCGAGCGCGGCGAGCTGCTCATGGGCACCATCGACAGCTGGCTGCTGTGGAACGCCACCGGCGGCCCGGACGGCGGCCTGCACCTCACCGACGTCACCAACGCCTCGCGCACGCTGCTCATGGACCTGGGCACGCTGCAGTGGGACGAGTCGATCGCCGCCGACCTGCGCATCCCGACCTCGATGCTGCCCGAGATCCGCTCCAACTCCGAGGTCTACGGCGAGGGGCGCCGGCACGGGGCGCTGGCCGGGGTCCCGATCGCCGGCTCGCTCGGCGACCAGCAGGCGGCCACCTTCGGGCAGGTCTGCTTCACGCCGGGCATGGCCAAGAACACCTACGGCACCGGCAACTTCCTGCTGCTCAACACCGGCAAGACCGCGGTCCGCTCGGAGAACGGGCTGCTCACCACCGTCTGCTACCGGCTCGGCGACGACGACCCGGTGTACGCGCTGGAGGGGTCCATCGCGGTCACCGGCTCGCTCGTGCAGTGGCTGCGCGACAACCTGCGGCTCATCGGCGGCGCCGGCGAGATCGAGGCGGTCGCCCGCTCGGTGGAGGACAACGGCGGCGCCTACGTCGTACCCGCCTTCTCCGGCCTGTTCGCCCCGCACTGGCGCTCCGACGCCCGCGGCGCGGTGGTCGGGCTGACCCGCTACGTCGACCGCGGCCACCTGGCGCGCGCGGTGCTGGAGTCGACCGCGTACCAGACCCGCGAGGTGGTCGAGGCCATGGACGCCGACAGCGGGGTGGCCCTGGCCGAGCTGCGGGTCGACGGCGGGATGGTGGTCAACGAGCTGCTCATGCAGTTCCAGGCCGACATCCTCGGCGTCGACGTCGTCCGGCCCCGGGTCGCCGAGACCACCGCGCTGGGCGCCGCCTACGCCGCGGGCCTGGCCGTCGGGTTCTGGAGCGGCCAGGACGAGCTGACCGCGCAGTGGGCCGAGGACCGCCGCTGGACGCCGCAGATGCCCGCCGACCGGCGCGAGCGCTACTACCGCAAGTGGCAGAAGGCGGTCACCCGCACCCTGGACTGGGTCGACGAGGACGACTGACGCCGCCGCGATCCGTCCTGTCTCGCGGCCGGGTGCACGCCCACCCGGCCCGGGGTCGGCGCCACGAGGTGCGGGGCGCGCCGGACGAGGAGGAGGACGGGTTCACCCCACCGCTGCGAGGCTGGCGAACACGATGACGTTGTCCTGGTAGTCCCCGGACTCCTCGTCGAAGGCACCACCGCAGGTGATCAGGCGCAGGCCGGCATGGTCGATGTCGCCGTAGACCTCGTCGGTCGGGAAGTCGTCCTTGGAGTGCTTCTCGACGCGGTCGACTCTGAAGGTCGCGACGGTGCCATCGGTCCGGTCGACGACGACGGTGTCCCCGGTGCGCAGTTCCCGGAGCCCGTAGAACGCCCCGGGTTCGCCTTCCCAGTCGACGTGGCCGGCGAGGACGGCGGGCCCCAGTTCGCCGGGTGTGGGGCTGCCGTCGTACCAGCCGACGGGATACGCGCCCCGGGGGACCTCCATGGAGCCGTCCCGTTGCAGGCCCAGTTCCATGATCCTTGACGTCACTCCGAGGGCCGGGATCTGGACCCGGACGGGAGTACTGGCCGGCAGCTGCTGTGCGCTGGCCGCCGTGCTGACCAGCCCGGCGGGAGGCGCGGACGGAGCCGTGGTCGCGGTGACCGGCGGGGCGACCACGGCGAGGGGGGCCTCGAGTCGGACCGAGTCAGCCGCGTCCTGGGGCAGGACGACGATGGCGGCGATGCCCGCAGTAGCGAGCACCGCGGAGGTGCCTGCCCAGACACGGGCGGCGCGGGGCCGGGGCGCGCGGGAGGCTCGGCGCTTCGGCTGTCCGTAGCGGGTGACGTGCGGAGGTCGGGCGAGCAGGGCCGCGAGCTCCGTGTCCCCGCTCGATGCCCGCGCCTGAGGCGGCGGTGGGGGATAGGCACCCACGATGCGCACCGCACCATCCGCCCCGATCCCTGGGGAGTCGGGGCGGATGGTGCGTGCGCGATGGTGCACGTGGGCGACGGTCAGACGGTCGCGCGGGAGCTGCGCCGGGCAGCGAACGCGGCGCCACCGGCCGCGGTCAGGGCGACGCCACCCAGGACGTAGGGAAGCGCGCCGGCCTCGTCGCTGGCCGAGCCGTCGCCGGCGGCAACGGCGCCCGCCGGGCGGGTCGTGACCTGGCCGCTGCCCGTCGTGCTGCCGGTCGTGACCCCACCGGTCGTGGTGCCGGTTGCGGCGCCGCTCGTACCCCTCGACGGGAGGCTCTCGCAGGCGCGGCCGTCGTTGTCGTCCCCGTCGAGGCCGTTGGGGTCGCTCGGGTCCTGGTCGTAGACGGCCTGTGCTTCCTCCTGGTAGGTGAAGTCCTCGAGGCAGTCGAGGTCGGCGGCCTGCGCCGTGCCGGAGAAGCCGACGGACAGGGCTGCGGTGAAGAGGACGCCAACAGCGGCGGTGGTACGGCGACGCATGATCTGGACTCCAGAGGTGTTCGGAAGAGGCGGCCGCCAGCCTTACACAGCGATCTCGTTCCGATACGGTGCGTTTCGAAGCACGTGTGCCGAGGTTCACGCCGTCGATCGGCAACTCTCGCCAGCGCGCTCACGTGCGGCTCACGCGTCTCACCCAGGCCGAGCCCATTCCTCGCGTTGCTCGACGTCGCCGCCGTGGCGCTTGATGCCCATCCGCGCTACCGCACGTGGCAGACGGCGGTCACCCGCACCCTGGACTGGGTCGACGAGGACGACTGAGGACGGCCCGGCCCGGATTTCCGTCCTCTGCCGTTCCGTTGACGGACAGCGATGGCGCGCCGGGGAACGGTTGCACCCGGCCACCCGGCCCCGTTGTCTGCTGGGACCGGGGCGCCGAGGGGCGGTGCCGTGAGGGGGAGAACGGGATGCCGATCTGGACGGTGCAGACCACCGGGGGCGAGGACGAGCGGGTCGAGGCCGGGCTGCTGGCGACGGAGAGCGGCGCCCTGGTCGCGCTGTCGGACGACGGCCTGCTGACACGGGCGTGGGCACCCGGCCAGTGGCGGGCGGTCCGGCAGGTGACCGACGGGGACACCCGCCCGTCGCGCCGGCCGGCCGAGCCGGACGAGGTCCTGGTCGGGCTGCCCCGCCGCTGACGGGATCCGCGAGGCGGGGCGGGGCGGGGCCGTCGGGCACGTCCTGTGCACGTGGCGTCGTCGCGGCGCCGGCCGGCCCGCGCTGTGTGCACACGGCGCGGGCCGGGATGGGCGCCGGGGCGCCGTCCCCAGGTACGGGGCGGGCGGCGGGGAGGCGCCGGACACGCAACTACCCTCGGCGTCGTGCTCGCCTGGCCCGCCCCGCTGCTCCCCACCCTGCCCGGCTCCGGTCCGGTGCTGCGCCTGTTCGACACCGCGCGCGGGGAGGTCGTGCCCACCGAGCCCGGCGCGGTGGCGCGGATGTACGTCTGCGGCATCACCCCCTACGACGCCACCCACCTCGGGCACGCGGCCACCTACCTGGCCTTCGACCTGGTCAACCGGGTGTGGCGGGACGCCGGACACGCTGTCCACTACGTGCAGAACGTCACCGACATCGACGACCCGCTGCTCGAGCGCGCCGAGCGCGACGGCGAGGACTGGGTCGTGCTCGGCATGCGCGAGACGGCGCTGTTCCGCGAGGACATGACCGCGCTGCGGGTGCTGCCGCCGGAGGACTACGTGGGCGCGGTGGCCGCGATCCCGCGGATCGTCGCCCACGTGGAGACCCTGCTCGACGAGGGCCTGGCCTACGTGATCGGCGACGGCACCGGCGACGTCTACCACGACGTCTCCCAGGCCCCCGGCTTCGGCGCGGAGTCCGGCTACGACGAGACGACGATGCTGGCGCTCTCGGCCGAGCGCGGCGGTGACCCCGACCGGCCGGGCAAGCGCAGCCGGCTCGACCCGCTGCTGTGGCGCGGCCGCCGCGAGGGCGAGCCCGCCTGGCCCGGCCCGCGCGGCATCGCCGGCCGGCCCGGCTGGCACATCGAGTGCGCCACGATCGCGCTGGACACCATCGGCACCGGCTTCGACGTGCAGGGCGGCGGCAGCGACCTGGTCTTCCCGCACCACGAGTACTCCGCCGTCCACGCCGAGGCGCTCACCGCCGCCGAGACGGGGGAGAAGGGCCCGTTCGCCCGGGCCTACGTGCACGCGGCGATGATCGGCCTCGACGGCGAGAAGATGAGCAAGAGCCGCGGCAACCTGGTCTTCGTCTCCAAGCTGCGCGGCGAGGGCGTCGACCCGATGGCCATCCGGCTGGCGCTGCTGTCGGGCCACTACCGCACCGACCGCGCCTGGACGCCGGACCTGCTGTCGGCCGCCCAGGAGCGGCTGGCCACCTGGCGCCGGGCGGCCGCCCTGCCCGCGGGCGCCCCGGCCGCGCCGGTGCTCGCCGGGCTCCGCGAGCGCCTGGCCGACGACCTCGACAGCCCCGGCGCGATCGCCGTCGTCGACGCCTGGGCGGCGGCCACGCTGGCCGGGGACGGCGACGCCGAGGACGGCGCCCCGGCGATGGTGGCCGACGCCGTCGACGCGCTGCTCGGTGTCGCGCTGCAGGAGGGCTAAGTGTCCGGCGGGTTCCGGCTCACCGGCCGCGCGGCCCGCGAGGCGGCGGAGTCCGGGCTCGCCCCCGCCGCGGCCCGCTCGGCGGCCACCCGCGGCCGCGCCGTCGACGAGCCCGAGGACCGGCTGCGCACCGCCTTCGAGCGCGACCGCGACCGGATCCTGCACGCCAAGGCCTTCCGCCGGCTCAAGCACAAGACGCAGGTCTTCCTCAACCCCGACGGCGACCACTTCGTCACCCGGCTCACCCACACCCTGCAGGTCACCCAGGTGGCCCGGGCCATCGCCCGCGCGCTCGGGCTCAACGAGACCCTCGCCGAGGCGATCGCGCTGGGCCACGACGTCGGCCACTCGCCGTTCGGCCACATCGGGGAGGACGCCTTCGACCCCTACGTGCCCGGCGGCTGGCACCACGCGGCGCAGGGCGTGCGGATCGTGGAGGTCCTCGAGCACCTGAACCTGACGTGGGAGGTGCGCGACGGGATCCGCGCGCACAGCTGGAAGATCGCCCCGCCGCCGGCGACCCGCGAGGGGGAGTGCGTCCGCTACGCCGACCGGATCGCCTACCTGTCCCACGACGCCCTCGACGCCGTCCGCGCCGGGGTGCTGGTGCCCGGCGACCTGCCCGCGGTGGCGCGGGAGTCCTTCGGGGAGCCGGGCAGCGCCATGGTCGGGGCGATGGTCGACGCCGTCGTCGCCGGCTCCCTGGCCGACGGCAGCCGGGTGGTCATGGCCCCGGAGCCGCTGGCGGCGATGCACCGGCTGCGGACGTTCATGTTCGAGCGGGTCTACCTGTCCGAGACCGCCGCCGGGCAGAAGCAGCTGGCCATCGACGTCATCCGCCGGCTGGTCGACCACCACCTGGCCCACCCCGAGCTGATCCCGCCGACCTACCGCGACACCGAGGCCGACCTCATCACCCAGGTCGTCGACCACGTGTCCGGCATGACCGACCGGTTCGCCCTCGCCACCCACGACCGGCTCTTCGGCGACGACGCCGCAGCGCGGATGGCCCCGCTGCTGCGCCGGTGAGCGGAGCGGGGCGGCCTGGCCCCGGACTGCCGGCTCGACCGTTATCCCCAACTACCGCGCCGACCCGGGCCGGGCGCCGACCACGGCGGGCCGGCGACCGGGACCGGTCAGCTGGGGGAGGAGCCGCGCCGGCGCAGGTAGCGCTCGAACTCCCGGGCGATCTGGTCGCCGTTGGCCTGCGAGAGGTCGCTCTCGGTGGCGCGCTCCTCGAGCGAGCGCACGTACTCGACGACCTCGGCGTCCTCCTGGGCCATCTCGTCGACGGTCCGGACCCAGTCGTCGGCCTGCGCGGGCAGCGCCCCGAGCGGCACCGGCAGCTCGAGCACCTCCTCGACCCGCTGCAGCAGCGCGACGGTGGCCCGCGGGGAGGGCGGCTGGGAGACGTAGTGGGGGACGGCGGCCCAGAAGCTCACCGCGGGCAGGCCCTGCTGCACGCACGCGTCCTGGAAGACGCCGAGGATGCCCGTCGGGCCCTCGTAGCGGGAGGTCTCCAGGCCGTAGGCCCGCGCGGACTCCTGGTCGTAGGCCGAGCCGCTCACCGGCGTGGGCCGGGTGTGCGGGGTGTCGGCGAGCAGCGCGCCCAGCGCGACGACGGTCTGCACGTCGAGCTCCTGGCACAGCTCGATCAGCTCGGCGCAGAAGCCGCGCCAGCGCATGTTGGGCTCGATCCCCCGGATGAGGACGACGTCGCGGTCGCTGCCCGGCGGCCGGGCCACCGAGACCCGCGTCGTCGGCCACTCGATGCGCCGGCTGACGCCCTCGACCAGGGAGACGGTGGGGCGGTTGACCTGGAAGTCGTAGTAGTCCTCGGGGTCGAGCGCGGCGAGGGGGGTGGCGTCCCAGATGAGCTCGAGGTGCTCGAGCGCCCCGGTGGCGGCGTCCCCGGCGTCGTTCCAACCCTCGAAGGCGACCACCGCCACCGGCTGGTTCAGCTGGGGCAGGTCATCGGGAGCGGACTTCGGGTCGATCACCCCTGCGAGCCTACGTCGATCGCGGCGCGCACCCCGCGTGGCGCGGGTGGGAGGATGGCACGGGCCCGCGGCACCGCCTCCGACGACGCAGGGAACACGCGCGGCCCAGCGGCTGCTGCCCGAGCAGCAGGACCTGCCGCCGACCGACCCCGAGGACGCCCGTGACCGACGCCCCGCAGCTCCGTCCCGACGCCACCGCGGAGCTCACCGCCCTGCTCGAGCAGCGCATCCTGGTGCTCGACGGCGCGATGGGGACGGCGATCCAGCAGCAGCGGCCGAGCGAGGCCGACTACCGCGGGGAGCGGTTCGCCGACTGGCCGGCCGACCTGCGGGGCAACAACGACCTGCTCGTGCTCACCCGGCCCGAGCTCGTCGCGGGCATCCACCGCGAGTACCTCGAGGCCGGCGCCGACGTCGTCGAGACCAACACCTTCAACGCCAACGCCGTCTCGCTGGCCGACTACGGCATGGCCTCCCTGGCCCGCGAGATCAACGAGGCCGCCGCCCGGCTGGCCCGCCGCGAGGCCGACGCGATGACCGCCCGCACCCCGGAGCGGCCCCGGTACGTCGCCGGCGCCCTCGGGCCGACCACCCGGACGGCGTCGATCTCGCCCGACGTCAACGACCCCGGCGCCCGCAACGTCACCTTCGGCCAGCTCGTCGCGGCCTACCGCGAGCAGGCCGACGGCCTGGTCGACGGCGGCGCCGACCTGCTGCTGGTCGAGACGGTCTTCGACACGCTCAACGCCAAGGCCGCGATCGTCGCCCTGGAGTCGCTGTTCGACGAGCGCGGCCGCCGCTGGCCGGTCGTCGTCTCGGGCACGATCACCGACGCGTCGGGCCGCACCCTGTCAGGGCAGACCACCGAGGCGTTCTGGCACTCGGTGCGGCACGTGCGGCCACTCGCCGTCGGGCTCAACTGCGCGCTGGGCGCCAAGGAGCTGCGCCCCTACGTCGCCGAGCTCGCCCGCGTCGCCGACACCTTCGTCTCCTGCTATCCCAACGCCGGCCTGCCCAACGCCTTCGGCGAGTACGACGAGGCGCCGGAGGAGACCGCCGGCGTGCTGCAGGACTTCGCCGAGGACGGCTTCGTCAACCTCGTCGGCGGCTGCTGCGGCACCACCCCGGCGCACGTCGCCGCCATCGCCGCCGCCGTCGCCGGGCGCGCGCCGCGCACCCCGCCGGCGGCCCGCCCGGCGCTGCGGCTGTCGGGCCTGGAGCCGGTGACCGTCGACGAGGACTCGCTGTTCGTCAACGTCGGGGAGCGCACCAACATCACCGGCTCGGCGCGCTTCCGCCGGCTGGTCCGCGACGGCGACTACGCCGGCGCGCTCGCCGTGGCCCGCCAGCAGGTCGAGGCCGGCGCCCAGGTCATCGACGTCAACATGGACGAGGGCATGATCGACGGCGTCGCGGCGATGACCCGCTTCACCCGCCTGATCGCCGCCGAGCCCGACATCTGCCGCGTGCCGGTGATGGTCGACTCCTCGAAGTGGGAGGTCATCGAGGCCGGCCTGCAGCAGCTGCAGGGGAAGTCGATCGTCAACTCGATCTCGCTGAAGAACGGCGAGGAGGAGTTCGTCCGGCAGGCCGAGCTGTGCCGCCGGTACGGCGCCGCCGTCGTCGTCATGGCCTTCGACGAGGACGGGCAGGCCGACACCCTGGAGCGGCGGCAGCAGATCTGCCGCCGGGCCTACGACGTGCTCGTCGACCGGGTGGGCCTCCCGCCCGAGGACGTCGTCTTCGACCCCAACGTCTTCGCCGTCGCCACCGGCATCGAGGAGCACGCCCGCTACGGGCTGGACTTCATCGAGGCCACCCGCTGGATCAAGGCGAACCTGCCGCACGCGCGGGTCTCCGGCGGGGTGTCCAACGTGTCGTTCTCCTTCCGCGGCAACAACCGCGTCCGGGAGGCCATCCACGCGGTGTTCCTCTTCCACGCCGTCGCCGCCGGCATGGACATGGGGATCGTCAACGCCGGTGCGCTCGAGGTGTACGAGGAGGTCCCGGCGCGGCTGCGCGAGCGCATCGAGGACGTCGTCCTCGCCCGCCGGCCCGACGCGACCGAGCGGCTGCTGGAGATCGCCGGGGAGTACGCCGCCACCGGTGCCGCCGAGGAGGCGGCCACCGAGGAGTGGCGGTCGCTGCCGGTCGCCGAGCGGATCACCCACGCGCTGGTCAAGGGCGTCGACGAGTTCGTCGAGGCCGACACCGAGGAGCTGCGCCTCGAGATCGCCGCCCGCGGCGGCCGGCCGATCGAGGTCATCGAGGGCCCGCTGATGAGCGGGATGAACGTCGTCGGCGACCTGTTCGGCGCCGGCAAGATGTTCCTGCCGCAGGTGGTCAAGTCCGCGCGGGTGATGAAGAAGGCCGTCGCCCACCTGGTGCCGTTCATCGAGGCCGAGCGGCAGCCCGGCGATGCCGAGCGCACCAACGGCCGCGTCGTCATGGCCACCGTCAAGGGCGACGTCCACGACATCGGCAAGAACATCGTCGGCGTCGTCCTGCAGTGCAACAACTACGACGTCGTCGACCTCGGCGTCATGGTCCCGGCGCAGAAGATCCTGGACACCGCCAAGGAGGTCGGCGCCGACGTCATCGGCCTGTCCGGGCTGATCACCCCGTCGCTGGACGAGATGGTCGGCCTGGCCGCCGAGATGGAGCGGCAGGGCTTCGAGGTGCCGCTGCTCATCGGCGGGGCGACGACGTCGCGCGCGCACACCGCGGTCAAGGTCGCGCCGCGCTACCACGGGCCGGTCATCTGGGTGAAGGACGCGTCGCGGTCGGTGCCCGTCGTCGCCGCGCTGCTGTCCGACGAGCAGCGCCCCGGCCTGCTGACCGCCACCGACGCCGAGTACGCGGGGCTGCGCGAGCGGCACGCCGCCCGCACCGACACCCGCACGCTGCTGCCGATCGCCGCCGCTCGCGCCGCGGCGCCTGCGCTCGACTGGTCGTCGTACGAGCCGCCGCGGCCGCGGGCGGGGACCGGCGTGCAGGTGCTGCGCGACTACCCGCTCGAGGAGCTGCGCGGCTACATCGACTGGCAGCCGTTCTTCACCGCGTGGGAGATGCGCGGCCGGTTCCCCGACCTGCTGCACAACCCGGCCACCGGCGAGGCGGCGCGGCGGCTGTTCGACGACGCGCAGGCGATGCTCGACCGGATCGTCGCCGAGCGCTGGCTGACCGCCCACGGCGTGTTCGGGTTGTTCCCGGCGGCGCGGGTCGACGGCGAGGACCTCGAGGTCTACACCGACGGGTCCCGCAGCGAGGTGCGCGCGGTGCTGCACCAGCTGCGGCAGCAGACCGAGGGCCGCGACGGCGCCCCGCGCACGTCGCTGGCCGACTTCGTCGCACCGCGGGAGAGCGGCCTGGCCGACCACGTCGGCGCCTTCGCCGTCACCGCGGGGCTGGGCGCGGCCGAGCGGGTGGCCGCGTTCAAGGCCGCCCACGACGACTACTCGGCGATCCTGCTCGAGGCGCTGGCCGACCGGCTGGCGGAGGCGTTCGCCGAGCGGCTGCACGAGCGGGTGCGGCGGGAGTTCTGGGGCTACGCGGCCGACGAGCGGCTGGACAACGACGCGCTGATCGCCGAGCGCTACCGCGGCATCCGCCCCGCGCCGGGCTACCCGGCCTGCCCGGAGCACACCGAGAAGCAGACGATCTGGGAGCTGCTCGACGTCGAGGCCGCGATCGGCCTGCGGCTGACCGAGTCGATGGCCATGTGGCCGGGTGCCGCGGTCAGCGGGCTGTACTTCTCCCACCCGGAGGCGCGCTACTTCAACCTGGGCCGGATCGGCCGCGACCAGGTCGAGGACTACGCGCGCCGCAAGGGCTGGACCCTCGCCGAGGCCGAGCGCTGGCTGGCACCCAACCTGGGCTACCGCACCGACGACGACTGACAACCCGTCCGTCGGGTGCCAATAGCGCGCTGAAGGCACCCCGCCCCCGCCGCTCGCCCGCAGCGACGACGGGCTCGCCGTCGGACACGACGCCACCGCGCGGACGCCCGGCGAGGACGTCGTCCCCGCTCGGCGGAGCGGCCAGGCCCTAGCGTGGCCGCCGCTGCTGCTACCGAGGTGCCCTGACCCGGGACCGGAGGCGCGCCGCGGGCCCGGGCGGAGACGAGGCGGTCATGGCCGAGCCCCCCGGGCAGGACGTCGTCGTGGTCGGCGGTGGGCTGGCCGGCCTGACCGCGGCCCGGGAGCTGCGGCACGCCTGCCTGCGGGTCCTGGTGCTCGAGGCCCGGGACCGGCTCGGCGGCCGGACCCGCACCGCGCAGCTGGGCGGCCGGGACGTCGAGCTCGGCGGCGCCCAGGTGCACTGGTTCCAGCCGCACGTCTTCGCCGAGCTGACCCGGTACGGCATCCCGTACCGGCCGCTCCCGGTACCGGGGCGGGCCACCTACTGGAGCGGGGGGCGGCTGCACGAGGAGCCGATGGCCGCGCTGGCCCCCCGGCTGTCCGAGGTCTTCGCCCGGCTGCTCCCCGAGGGCCGCGAGGTCTTCCCCCTGCCGCACCTGCCCCTCGCCGTCCCCGACGCCGTCGCGGCGCTCGACGGCCTGTCCGTGCAGGACCGGCTCGACGCCACCGAGCTGTCGGCCGCCGACCGCGACCTGGCCGCCGCGCTGCTGTCCACCTCGGCGTCGGCACCGAACTCCGAGGCCGGCCTGCTGACGCTCGTGCGCGAGATCGCGCTGGCCGGCTGGGATCTCTGGCTGTGGATGGACGCGATGGGCGCGTTCGGCATCCGGACGGCGGACCTCGTGACGGCGCTCGCCGACGACGGCGCCCCGGAGGTGCGCACCTCGGCGCCGGTGGCCCGGGTCGAGCAGCACGACGCCACCGTCACCGTGACGACCCGGGACGGCACCGCCGTCCCGGCGTCGGCCGTGGTCGTCGCGCTGCCGCTCAACGTGCTGGGGTCGGTGGACTTCCGGCCGGCCCTCGACCGGGCCAAGCAGGCGGTCGTGGCGGAGGGGCAGGCCGGCCGGGGGGTCAAGCTGTGGGCGCTGGTCGGCGGGGTGGACGAGCCGGTCCTCGCGCTGGCTCCCGACTCCCGCCCGGTCACCGTGGTGACCAGCTGGGAGCTGCTCGACGACGGCCGGCACCTGCTCTTCGCCCTCGGTCCGGACGCCGCCCGGGTGCCTCCCGGTGACGAGCGGGCGGTGCGCGCGGCGTTCGAGGAGCTGCTGCCGGCCGGGGCGCGGATCGAGGCGGTCACCGCCCACGACTGGTGCACCGACGAGTTCTCCCGCGGCACGTGGGCCACCCCCCGCCCCGGCCGGCTCGCCGCCCTCCCCGCGCTGCAGGCGCCCGAGGGACGGGTCGTCCTGGCCGGTGGGGACCACGCCGCCGGGTGGACCGGCACGATGGACGGCGCGATCGAGTCCGGGCTGGTCGCCGCCCGCACCGTCCGCCGGCTCCTCGGGGGCCCGGCCGGCTGACGCCCCGCACCCGCAGTGCGCACGGCCCGCGGGGCGGCTCTCACCCGTCCAGCAGGTCGACGGCCTGGCGGGCCATCTCCAGCTCCTCGTCGGTGGGCACGACCAGGACGGCGACCCGGCTGTCGTCGGCCGAGACCCGGCGACCGCCGGGGGCCCGGTCGGCGTTGCGCTCCTCGTCGAGCCGGACGCCGAGGGGCTCCATCCCGGCCAGCGACCGCGACCGCACCACCGGGTCGTTCTCCCCGATGCCGCCGGTGAAGGCGATCGCGTCGGTGCGGCCCAGCACGGCCAGGTAGGCGCCCACGTACTTGCGCACCCGGTGGCAGAACACGTCGAGGGCGAGCGCGGCGTCGGCGTCGCCGTCGGCGATCCGCCGGTGCACCTCGCGCAGGTCGTTGGTGCCGGCCAGCGCCAGCATGCCGCTGGAGGTGTTCAGCGCCCGGTCGACCTCCTCGGGCCCGAGCCCGGCCACCCGGTGCAGGTGCGCGACGACGGCGGGGTCGACGTCGCCGGAGCGGGTGCCCATGACCAGCCCCTCCAGCGGGGTCATGCCCATCGAGGTGTCCACGCTGCGGCCGCCGGCGACGGCGGTGGCGCTCGCGCCGTTGCCGAGGTGCAGCACCACGGTGTTGACCTGCTCGACCGGACGCCCGAGCAGCCCGGCGGCGGCGCGGGAGACGAACGCGTGCGACGTGCCGTGGAAGCCGTAGCGCCGCACGCCGTGCTCGCGCGCCCACTGCGGGGGGACCGCGTAGGTGTGCGCCGCGGGCGGCAGGGTGGCGTGGAAGGCGGTGTCGAAGACCGCCACGTGCGGCAGGCCGGGGAAGGTGCGGCGGGCCACCTCGATGCCCACGGCGTTGACCGGGTTGTGCAGCGGCGCGAGCGTGGCCAGCTCGCGGATCGCCCGCAGCACGCCGTCGTCGACCAGCACCGGCGCGGAGAACCGGTCGCCGCCGTGTACCACCCGGTGGGCGACCGCGACCAGCCCGGCGTCGGCCAGCGACGGGCCGCTGCGCTCGAAGGCGGCCAGCGCCGCCGCCAGCGCCTCGGCGTGGTCGGGCAGCGCCTGCTCGACCACCGCCGGCGGCGCACCGGGCCGGGAGTGGCTGAGCCGGCCGGAGGGCTGCCCGACCCGCTCGGCCAGCCCCCAGGCCAGGGCCTCGCCGGCGGCGACGTCGACCAGCCGGTACTTCAGCGACGACGAGCCGCAGTTGACGACGAGCACCCGCCCGGTCACGACTGCGCCCCGCCCCCGGCGGCCGGGCCCTGCGCCTGGATGGCGGTGATCGCCACGGTGTTGACGATGTCCTGCACCGTGGCCCCCCGGGAGAGGTCGTTGACCGGCGCGCGCAGGCCCTGCAGGACCGGGCCCACGGCCACCGCGCCGGCGCTGCGCTGCACGGCCTTGTAGGTGTTGTTGCCGGTGTTGAGGTCGGGGAAGACGAACACCGTGGCCCGCCCGGCCACCGCGCTGCCGGGCAGCTTGGCCTGCGCCACGCCGGCGTCGACCGCGGCGTCGTACTGGATCGGCCCCTCGACCGACAGCTCCGGGGCCCGCTCGCGCACCAGCTCGGTGGCCGTCCGCACCCGGTCGACGTCCTCGCCGCTGCCCGAGGAGCCGGTGGAGTAGGACAGCATCGCCACCCGCGGCTCGACGCCGAAGCGCGCCGCGGTGCCGGCCGAGGTGATCGCGATCTCGGCCAGCTGCTCGGCGCTCGGGTGCACGTTGACCGCGCAGTCGCCGTAGACGAGCACCCGGTCGGCCAAGCACATGAAGAACACGCTGGACACGATCGACACGCCCTCGGTGGTCTTGATCAGCTCCAGCGCGGGGCGGATGGTCTGCGCGGTCGTGTGGGTCGCGCCCGACACCATCCCGTCGGCCAGGCCGAGGGCCACCAGCAGCGTGCCGGCGTAGGAGACGTCGACGACGAGGTCGCGGGCGGCGTCCATGGTCACGCCGCGGTGCGCCCGCCGCCGCGCGTACTCCAGCGCCAGCCGCTCCCGCAGCTCGGGGTCGCACGGGTCGAGCAGCCGCGCCGCGCCGAGGTCGACCCCCGCCCGGGTGGCCGCGGCGCGGACCTCGGCGGGGTCCCCGAGGAGGGTCAGGTCGACCACGCCGCGCCGCAGCAGCCGCTCGGCGGCGCGCAGCACCCGCTCGTCGGTGCCCTCCGGCAGCACGACGTGGCGGCGGTCGGCCCGCGCCCGGTCGAGCAGCTCGTGCTCGAACATCAGCGGCGTGGTCACCCGCGGCCGGGCCAGCGCGGTGCGGCCCAGCAGCTCCCCGGCGTCGACGTGCTCCTCGACGAGGGACAGCGCGACGTCGATCTTGCGCTGCGCGCCGGGGCGGATCCGGCCGGGCACCGACCCGGCGAGGGTGGCGGTGACGTAGGTGTCCCGGTCGGTCACCACGACCGGCACGGTGGCCGGCAGGTGCTCGAGCAGCCGCCGCACCGGGGCGGCCGGCTCGATGCCGCCGGTCAGCACCAGCCCGGCCGGGGCGGGCAGCCCGCCGGCGAGGTGCGCGGCGACCACGCCGAGCACGACGTCGGCCCGGTCGCCGGGGGTGATGACCACGACCTGCTCGACCAGCCGCTCGAGCAGGTTGGGGATGGTCATCGCCGCCACCAGCACCCCGGAGGTCTCCCGGCCCAGCGTGCCGTCGTCCCCGGCCAGCGGGCGGGCGTCGCAGGCGCGAGCCACCTCGGCCATCGTCGGCGCGGTGAGCACCGGCGCCTCCGGCAGCACGTAGACCGGTGGGTCCCCGCCGCCGACCCGCGCCCGCACCGCGGCCAGCCGCGCCGGCGGCACCCGGTTGGCGACGGCGGCGACGACCTCGGCCCCGGCCGCGCGCATGGCCTCGCGGCCCACGCCGAGGGCGACGGCGACGTCGTCGGGGTCGCGGTCGCGGCCGGAGACGACGCACAGGACCGGCAGCCCGAGGTTGGCCGCGATCCGGGCGTTGAGCGCCAGCTCCCGCGCGGCGGCGGCCTCGCTGAAGTCCGAGCCGACGACCAGCACCCCGTCGCAGCGCGCGGCCAGCGCCCGGTAGCGGGCGACGATCTCCGACAGCGCGCGGTCCTCGTCGGCGAGCACGTCGGCGTAGGTCACCCCGGCGCACGCGTCCGCGGTCAGGTCGGGGTGCGCGCGGGGGAGGAGCAGGTCGACGACGCCGTCGGAGCCCTCCCGCGCGGAGACCACCGGCCGGAAGACGCCGAGCCGGCCCACCCGCCGGGCGAGCAGCTCGAACACCCCGAGGGCGACCGCGGACTTGCCGCTGGCCGGTTCGCAGCCGGTGACGTAGAGCCCGTCCGACACCGCCCCACCTCCTGCCCGCGACCCTAGGTGGCCGGGGCCGGTCCGGCCCGGGGAGCGGGTCAGCCGGAGCGGGGCGGGACGGCGATCCGGTACTGGGCGATCTTGCGGTAGAGGGTGGCCCGGCCGATGCCCAGCTCCTCGGCGACCCGCGTCATCGTGGTCCCGGGCTCGGTCAGGCACCGCACGATCTCGTCGCGCTCGAGCCGCTCCAGCCGCGACAGCGGGCGGCCGCCGCCGTCGAGCACCTCCGGGGCGAGGTGGTGCACGTCGACGACGTCGGCGCGGGTCACCGCCTCGCGGACCACCCGCCGCAGCTGCGCGACGTTGCCCGGCCAGCCGTAGCCGGCCAGCGCCCGGGCGGCGCGCGGGGTGAACGACACCGTGCGGTGGCGCTCCTGGCGCGCCGTCCACCCGGCCAGCGGGAGGACGTCGTCGGCCCGGGCGCGCAGCGGCGGCACCTCCACCACGGCGTCGACCAGGCGGGCCAGCGGGTCGGGCAGCGCGGGGTAGTCCGGCGCGGTGAGCACGAACGGCTGCGGCCGGCCGGAGCGGCGGACCGCGGCCAGCACCACGGCGAGCTCCCCGGCCGCCCACGCCGGGAGCGTGGGCAGACCGGAGACGATCACGCAGGTGTCGGTGTCGCGGAGCTCGGGGGTCCACAGGTCCAGCCACGGCGCGACGTCCCCGGCCTCCGGCGCCCGGGCGTGCAGCAGCCGCTGACGGCCGGGCAGCCGGCGGCGGGCGAGCGCGGCCAGCGTCGCCTTGCCCGTCCCCGGCTCCCCGACGACGGCCACCACCCGTGCGGCGGCCACCGCGGCGGCCGCGGCGTCGAGCGCCGACCGCCACGCCGCCGAGACGCAGGGGTCGCCGCCGTCGGGCGCCAGCGACCCGCCGATCACCCGGAACACCTCACCGCGCGGCGCCGGCCGCAGCGCCGGCCGCCCGCCGGTGCGCACCGCCATCAGCGCGCTGGTGGCGCTGGCCGCCGTCTGCGCCAGGCCGAGCAGCAGGTCGGAGGAGGAGTCCGACCAGGTGGTCAGGTTGATGCTGCCGGCGAGTTCCCCGGTCGTGGGCTCGAGCACGGGCGCGGCGGCGCAGGTGTAGCCGCGCAGGTCGGTGCACCAGTGGTCGCCGGCCCGCACCAGCGACGGCGCCCGGTCGGCCAGCGACAGGCCCAGGCCGTTGGTGCCGGCGTTGCGCTCGCTGTAGGAGAACCCCGGCGCCAGGTGCACCCGGTCCAGCGCCCGGTGGATCGAGGCGTCCTCGCCGAGGCGGGCGAGCACGAACCCGTAGGAGTCGGCGACCATCAGGCTCACCGGCTCGTCGGCGATGGTGGCCTGCAGGTCGGTGAGGACCCGGTGGGCGCACTCGTAGAGCAGCGAGCCGGTGTCCGGGGACCCGGTGAACACGGGCACGACCTCGTCGGGCGGGACGCCGTAGCCCTGGCTGCGCCGCCAGGAGGCGCGCACCCGCGGCGCGGCACCGCGGGCGGCCAGCGCCGGGTCGGGCAGCGGGTCCGGGGCGGGGACCGGCTCGTCCACGGGGCCTCCCGGCCGGCTGTCGGACGCATCGGGGCGTGTGACCTGTGCCACGGCAATGTACGCGCCGGCGGCCGCCAGAGGTGTCTCAGAGTGAGACGGCGCGACCGTGGGCGGCCTGCTCCCCCGGACGTAGCGTCGGCGGCGCAGAGGTGACCCGCCTCACACACCGGAGCCGACGGAGGCCGACGGATGTACACCAAGGACGGCGAGCAGTACTACGTGGTGGACTCGCACATCGCGCTGTGGGACGCCCGTCCCGAGAACCAGCGCAACGTCCACGGCAAGCAGTTCATCGACTGCTTCTACGACTACCACCGCAACCTGTCGCCCGAGTCCGAGGTCTGGGGTTACGAGGAGTACCTCTACCAGGGCGGCGAGCGGCTGATGCGCGACGTCTTCGTCGACGGCATCGTCGACCACGCCGTCTTCCAGCCCGCCCGGCTGGCCGAGTTCTACCACCGCGGTTTCGGCCAGACCGAGGAGGCGTTCGCCCTCGCCCAGGCCCACCCCGACAAGCTGACCTACAACCACTACTGGGACCCGCGCGACGGCGAGAACGGCCTCGACGCGCTGCGCGCCGACGCCGAGCGGATGCACCTGCAGGGCGTGAAGCTCTACACCGCCGACTGGCACGGGGACTCCCGCGGCTGGAAGCTCACCGACCCGATGGCCTACCGCTACTTCGAGGCCTGCCGGGAGCTGGGGATCCGCAACATCCACATCCACAAGGGCCCGACGATCCGCCCGCTCGACCGCGACGCCTTCGACGTGGCCGACGTCGACCACGCCGCCTCGGACTTCACCGACCTGAACTTCGTCGTCGAGCACTGCGGGCTGCCGCGGCTGGAGGACTTCTGCTGGATCGCCACCCAGGAGCCCAACGTGTACGCGGGCCTGGCGGTGGCGATCCCGTTCATCCACACCCGCCCGCGGTACTTCGCGCAGATCATGGGCGAGCTCGTCTACTGGCTCGGCGAGGACCGCATCCTCTTCGCCAGCGACTACGCGCTGTGGACGCCCAAGTGGCTGGTCGAGCGGTTCGTCGACTTCCAGATCCCCGAGGACATGACCGAGTACGCCCCGCTGACCACCGAGGTGAAGAAGAAGGTCCTCGGCCTCAACGCCGCCGAGCTCTACGACCTGCCGGTGCCCGAGCACCTGCGGCTGCCCGACGCCGACGAGACCGCCACCGGCCCGCGCGAGCCGGCCGCCGCCGACCTCGCGGGCGTCCGGTGACCGCCGTCCTCCCCGCGCTGGGCGGAACCGAGGCCCCCGTCACCGAGAGCGGGGTCCGCGCCGCGCTCGGCACCGTCGTCGACCCCGAGCTCGACGAGCCGATCACCGACGTCGGCTTCGTCCGCTCGGTGGCGGTGGCGGGGCGCTCCGTCGAGGTGCACCTGCGGCTGCCCACCTCGTTCTGCGCGCCCAACTTCGCCTGGCTGATGGTCTCCGACGCCCACGACGCGGTGTCCGCGATCCCCGGGGTGGACTCGGTGGTGGTCGAGCTCGACGACCACCACGACTCCGACCTCATCAACCGGGGGCTCGCCGCGGGGCTGGGCTACCGGGGCACCTTCGGCCACGAGGCCGAGGAGTCCCTCGACGAGCTGCGGGCGACCTTCCGGCGCAAGGCGCACACCGCGGCGATGGAGCGGGCGCTGACCGTCCTGCTCCGCACCGACCCGGCGGTGGACGTCCGGGAGGTCACCCTCGGCGACCTCCCGGCCGACGCCGCGGCCGCCCTGCGCCGCCGGCGGGCGGCGCTCGGCCTGCCCCTCGACGACGCCGCCCCGGTGCTGCTCCACGACGACGGCACCCGCCCCGACCCCGCCCGCGCCGAGACGGTGCTGCGCCGGGCCCGCTCCGTGCGGATCTCGGTCGACGGCAACGCGCACTTCTGCCGCGGGCTGCTCACCACCCGCTACCCCGGGTCGGAGGCCGACCAGACCCCCCGACCCGACGACCGTCCGCTCATCCCCCTGGAGGTGCGCTCATGAAGGCCGTCCGCGTGCACGAGTACCACGCCGACCCGCGGATCGACGAGATCCCCGAACCGCAGCTGCAGGGGCCCCTCGACGTCATCGTCAAGATCGGCGGCGCCGGGGTCTGCCGGACCGACCTGCACATCCTCGAGGGCCAGTGGGCCGAGCTGCAGAACCCGGACCTGCCCTACGTGATCGGGCACGAGAACGCCGGGTGGGTGCACCGGGTGGGGGAGGGCGTCACCAACGTCGCCGTCGGGGACACCGTGATCCTGCACCCCCAGCCCAGCTGCGGGCTGTGCATGCCGTGCCGCGCCGGCCGGGACATGCAGTGCGAGAACGCCTTCTTCCCCGGCCTGTCGAACGACGACGGCGGGATGGCCGAGTACCTGCGCACCACCGCCCGCGCCTGCGTGAAGCTCGACCCCTCCACCAACCCCGCCGACGTCGCCGCGCTCGCCGACGCCGGCATCACCGCCTACCACGCGGTGCGCAAGGCCCTGCCGCTGCTCCACCCGGGGACGACGGCGGTGGTGATCGGGGCCGGCGGCCTCGGGCACATCGGCGTGCAGTGCCTGGCCGCGCTCTCGGCGACCCGGGTGGTCGTCGTCGACCGCAACCCCGACGCCCTGGATCTCGCCCGGCGGATCGGCGCGGACGAGACCGTGGTCGCCGACGGCGACCAGGTGCGGGCCGTCCAGGAGCTGACCGGCGGGGGCGCCGACGTCGTCTTCGACTTCGTCGCCGAGCAGGGTGCGGAGATGGACGGCTGGCGCATGACCCGCCCGGCCGGCTCGTACTACGTCATCGGGTACGGCGGCGAGCTGCGGATCCCGACGCTGGACTTCGTCGCCGGGGAGAAGAACGTCGTCGGCAACATCGTCGGCACCTACACCGACCTGGCCGAGCTGATGGTGCTCGCACAGGCCGGGAAGGTCACCCTGCACACCCAGCAGTACCCGCTCGACCGGGCCGTGGACGCGCTCCGCGACCTCGACGCCGGGAAGGTCCGGGGGCGCGCGATCCTCGTGCCCTGACGCCGTGGCGCCCCCGGCCGGCCCCCGCGCCGGCCGGGGCCGCTGCGCTACCGCTCGTACCGGACGTCCATGCGCTGCACCAGCCCGCCGGCGAGGCGGTAGACGTGGCGGACGGTGGTCCGCGACAGCAGGGTGCCGGCCGGGTCGCGGACGACGAGGGCGACGGTGACCTCGACCGCGCCGTCGGGGCGCTCCCGGATGGTGGTCGGCCGGGCGGAGGGGCGGATGTGCTGCCACTGGCGCTCCCAGTAGGCACGGACGGCGTCCCGCCCGTGCACCCGGCCGCCCTCCCAGGCGTTGGGCCAGTCGACGTCGGGGCTGAGCACGGCGAGCACCCCGTCCAGGTCGTGCGCGCTGTAGGCCCGGTACAGCGACCGGATGACCTCGTCGCGGTCGGGATCGGTCATGGTCGGCGTCCTCCGAGGACGGCGGTCCGATACCCAGCAGGGTCGCACGGACACCGGGCGTGTCGGGACCTCCCGGCGCGCCTACGCCTCGACGTCCATCCGCGCCACCAGGTCGCCGGCGGTGAAGCGGTACACGTGGCGGACCGTGCCCCGCGACAGCACCGCCCCACCCGGGTCGCGGAACACCTGCGCGACGGTGACCTCCACGGTGCCGTCGGGGCGCTCGCGGACGGCGGTGGGCCGGACCGAGGGCCGGACCTGCGCCCACTGGCGCTGCCAGTAGTCGCGGACGCCGTCGTGCCCGTGGACCCGGCCGCCCTCCCAGCCGTTGGGCCAGTCGACGTCGGGGCTCATCGCTCCGAGCACGGTGTCGAGGTCGCGGACGGTGAAGGCCCGGTACAGCGAGCGGAGCCGCTCCTCGCGGTCGGGTGCGGTCATCGGCTGCGGGCCTCCTGGGGCGACGGTCCGGTCGTGGCAGGGCAGGGTGGCACGCAGGACCTCGCCACGGGCGGACCACGGGCACGCGCCATCCTGTGGTCCCCACCGACGCCCGACAGGAGTCCCATGACGCTCGCCGCCCCGCGGCCGCCCGCCACCGGCGCCGACGACGCCGCCCTGCGCGAGATCGAGCAGCGCGTGCTGTGGCTGGCCACCGCGGTCGTCGACCACGCCAACCGGGTGCGCCCGAACCCGTCGGGCCTCAAGGTCGGCGGCCACCAGGCCTCCAGCGCCTCGATGGTGACGATCATGACCGCGCTGTGGCTGGAGCAGCTGCGCGCCGACGACCGGGTGTCGGTCAAGCCGCACGCCAGCCCGGTGCTGCACGCCCTGGAGTTCCTGCTCGGGCAGCTCGACGCCTCCTGGCTGACCACGCTGCGCCAGTTCGGCGGCCTGCAGTCCTACCCCTCGCGGCTCAAGGACCCCGTGCCGGCGGACTACTCCACCGGCTCGGTCGGCATCGGCGCCACCGCGCCGATCTGGGGCGCGCTGGCCCGCCGCTACGTCAACACCCAGTTCGGCGCCGGCGGCACCGGGCGGCAGTGGTCGCTGGTCGGCGACGCCGAGCTCGACGAGGGCGCGGTGTGGGAGGCCGTGCTCGACCCGATGGTCGCCGAGCTCGGCGAGGTCGTGTGGGTGGTCGACCTCAACCGGCAGTCGCTGGACCGCGTCGTCCCCACCATGGGCGTCCCCCGGCTGCAGGGGATGTTCGCCGCGGCCGGCTGGCAGGTCCTCACCGTCAAGTACGGCCGGCTGCTCGAGGAGCTGTTCACCCGCCGCGGCGGGCCGGCGCTGCGCGCCCGGATCGACGGCATGAGCAACGCCGAGTACCAGCGGATGGTCCGCCGCACGCCGGCCGAGCTGCGCGCCCACCTGCCGGGGGAGGAGCCCGGCGCCGACGCGATCGCCGCGCTGATCGCCGACGTGCCCGACGACACCCTGGTGGCCGCGGTGCGCAACCTCGGCGGGCACGACCTGGCCGCGCTGCGGGAGGCCTTCGCGCAGATCGACGACACCCGCCCCACCGTCGTCATCGCCTACACGCTCAAGGGCTACGGCCTGGCCACCGAGGGCCACCCGCAGAACCACTCGGCGCTGCTCACCGAGGCGCAGCTGGGCGAGCTGGCCGCCCGCGTCGGCGTCGACCCGGCCGACCCCTGGGCCGGCTTCCCGGCCGGCGGCGCGCCGGCGCGGCTGCTCGCCGCCGCCGCCGAGCGGCTGGCCCGCACCCCGCCGGAGCAGGCCGCGGCGCCCGACGTCCCGGCCGACCTCGGCCGCACCCCCCACGGCACGGCCACCACCCAGGCGGCGCTGGGCCGCACGCTGCTCGACCTCAACCGCGCCGCGCCCGAGGTGGGCCGGCGGGTGGTCACCGTCAGCCCCGACGTGTCGAGCTCGACCAACCTCGGCGGCTGGGTGAACAAGGTCGGCGTCTGGTCGCACGAGGACCGGCGCAACTGGTTCGCCGACGACCCCGAGACGATCCTGCACTGGCGCGAGCGGCCCTCCGGCCAGCACGTCGAGCTCGGCATCGCCGAGACCAACCTGGTCGGCGCCATCGGCGAGCTGGGCGCCACGTGGTCGCGCTGGGGCCAGCCGCTGCTGCCGATCGGCGTGCTCTACGACCCCTTCGTCGGGCGGGCGCTGGAGCCGTGGTCGTTCACCGTCTACGCCGGCGGGCAGTCGCTGCTGGTGGGCACCCCGTCGGGGGTGACGCTGGCGCCCGAGGGCGGCGCGCACCAGTCGATCACCACGCCGTCGATCGGCCTGGAGCAGCCCGGCTGCCTCTCCTACGAGCCGGCGTTCGCGCTGGACGCCGAGTGGTGCCTGCTCGCCGCGCTCGGGCAGATGGGCCGCCCCGGCGGGCAGTCGGCCTACCTGCGGCTGTCCACCCGCCCGGTCGACCAGGCGCTGGCCGCCGTCCCGGCCGACCCCGCCGCCCGGGAGCGCCGCCGTCGCCAGGTGGTGGCCGGCGCCTACCCGCTGCGCCGGGTGCCGCGCCCGGCGGTGACCGTGGCCGCGATGGGCGCCGTCGTCCCCGAGGCCCTGGCCGCCGCCGAGCGCCTCGACGGGCTCGGGTTCCCCGCCGACGTGGTGGTGGTGACCAGCCCCGGCCTGCTCTTCCGCGCCGCGCAGGCCCGCCGCGGCCTGGACGATGCCTCGCCGTGGGTGCTCGACGGCGTGCTGCCCGCCGACCGGGCCACCCCGCTGCTCACCGTGCTCGACGGCCACCCGCACACGCTGGCCTTCCTCGCCGGCGTGCGGAGCGTGCCGGCCACGCACCTGGGCGTCACCCGCTTCGGGCAGAGCGGCGACCTCGACAGCGTGTACCGGTACCATGGTCTCGACGTCGACTCGCTGGTCGGCGCCGCGCTCGACCTCGTGGACTAGCGCCGTCCCCACCGCCCGGTGCCCGACCTCGCCCCACAGTGCGGGGTCGGGCACCGCACGGTGCGGACGGCCGCACGGTCACGGATTCGACATGACGTCCTGATGACCGGGGTGCCGCGCGCAGCGCCGTGGCACCGGTGTGGAACCGTTGCACCTGTGATCGGACACGAGGACCTCGCCGTGCGGACGCTCGGTCCGTGCCGCATCGACTCGCCGCTGGCCGAGCGGCTCGCCTCGCGCGAGACGACGCAGCACTCGGTGGTGGAGGAGGACCGGATCCTCTTCGACGACACCATCTCCATGGCCGGCGCCCGCGGGCTGCCGGTCGAGCAGCTGCCCAGCCTCGAGCCCGGCGGCCCGCGCAAGCGCATCTACTTCGACCCGGCCAAGACCCGGGTCGGCATCGTCACCTGCGGCGGGCTGTGCCCCGGCCTCAACGACGTCATCCGCGGGCTGGTGCTGGAGCTGAGCCGGCACTACGGCGTCCGGCGCATCGTCGGCTTCCGCAACGGCTACCGCGGCTTCATCCCGCACTACGGCGAGGACGTCGTCGACCTCACCCCCGAGGTCGTCCAGCACATCGACGACGAGGGCGGCACCATCCTCGGCACCTCCCGGGGCGTGCAGGACCCCGAGGAGATCGTCGACGCCCTCGAGCGGCTCAACATCAACATCCTGTTCGTCGTCGGCGGCGACGGCACCATCCGCGGCGCCATGGAGGTCGTGCGGGTGATCGGCGAGCGCGGCCTGAAGGTGGCCGTGGTCGGGATCCCCAAGACGATCGACAACGACATCCCCTACATCGACCAGAGCTTCGGCTTCCAGACCGCCATGGCCGAGGCGACCAAGTCCATCCACGCGGCCAGCGTCGAGGCGCGGTCGGCGCCCGGCGGGGTCGGGCTGGTCAAGCTGATGGGCCGGCACTCCGGCTTCATCGCCTGCTACTCGGTGCTGGCCAAGGACGACGCCGACTACGTGCTCATCCCCGAGGTGCCCTTCGCGCTGCACGGCGAGCGCGGCTTCCTCGAGCACCTGCGCCGCCGGGTCGAGGACCGCGGGCACGCCGTCGTGGTGGTCGCCGAGGGCGCCGGCCAGGAGCACATCGACGAGGAGGAGCCCGGGCGGGACGCGTCGGGCAACGTGCGGCTGGGCGACATCGGCCGGCTGCTGCGCCGGCTGGTCTGCGAGCACCTGGACAAGGCCGGCGTGGAGAACAACGTCCGCTACTTCGACCCGAGCTACGCCATCCGCAGCGTGCCGGCCAACCCCTACGACAGCGCCTACTGCCTGCGCCTGGCGCACGCCGCGGTGCACGCGGCGATGGCCGGGCGCACCGAGGTGATCGTCGCCCGCCGCCGGCGCCGGTTCGTGCACATCCCCATGCCGCTGGCGGTCAGCCGCCGCAACCACGTCGACCCGCTGGGCGACCTGTGGTTGTCGGTGCTGGAGGCCACCGGCCAGCCGGTGCGCTTCGAGTAGTCCTCACCCGGGCGGGTGGTCGCCCGCCGTCCGGCTGCAGCGGCCCGGCCGGCTGCCGATGGTCCGGTGTCAGGACAGCCGCCCGCCCGGACGACAGGACCCCGCGCCCCATGAGCAGCACCCCGTCGGCCCGCCGGGGCCCGTCCCGCCTCGCGCGGTCGGCCGCGGCCGCAGCGGTCGGCGCCGTCGTCGTCCTCACGCCGGGGGTGGCCGGTGCGGCGCCGAACCGCTCGGCGCCGCCCGACGTCGTCCCGGTCGTCGACTGCGTCGTCCGGCACGACGACGGCAGCTGGACGGCGGTGTTCGGCTACGACAACCGCACCGGCGCGCCGGTGGAGATCCCGGTCGGCCCGGCCAACCGGGTCACGCCCACGGGGTACGGCAGCCCGCAGCCGACCACCTTCGACCCGGGCGTCCGGCACGGCGTGTTCGCCGTGACGGTGACCGGCGGCGGCGGGCCGATGTGGCACCTGGGCGGCACCGACCTGGCCGCGCGCACGGCCGACACCGCCTGCCCGCCGGCCACGCAGATGCCGGCCGACGGCAACGGCACCGGCGTGGTCATCGGCGTCGCCGCGGCGGCCGGGGTCGGCGGGGTGGTCCTGCGCCGCGCCCGCCGCCGCGCGGTCGCGGTCGGGAGCTGACCGCCCGCGGGCCGGCGCACGGGGGCCGGCCCGCGGGCGGTGCCCGGCCGACGGCGGGTCAGCCGAACGTGAACGCGTAGACGCCGACGCCGGGGTCGGCGAACTCGATCTCGACCGTGCGACTCCCGACCGCGCCGTGCTGGCGCACCAGCTGGTACAGGCGCGGGCCGGTGACCTCGCCCTCGCCGGAGGCGTCCACGTCGTCCCCGGCGTCGGCACCGGGCGGGCGGCCGTCGAGCGACAGCCGGAACCGCGCGGCGGCCCCGGCCGGCGGCACGACCACCAGGTGCAGGTCGCGGGCGTGGAAGCGGCAGCTCAGCCGCGCGCCGGCCTCCTCGGCCACCGCCGCCTCGCGGCCGATGGTCCAGCCGCCGGTCAGCGCCCAGTGCCCGGTGCGCAGGTGGGACGGCGCGGTGTAGGCGTGCGGCCGGTCGGCGACCAGCCGGCCGGGGGAGGCGAAGCCGGTGGTGCGGTCGTAGCCGAGGTAGGTCTCCGCGGAGCGCAGGGTGTCCCAGTCGGCGGGGGCCTCGATGCCGCGGGCGTCGACCGGCACCGGCTCGGGGCCGAGGTCGCCGGCGCCGGCCTCGGTGAGCAGCTGCCGGACGATGGCCTCGGTCTCCTCGTAGCCGCCCTCGCCGAAGGTGTGGTGGCGCAGCCGCCCGTCGGCGCCGACCAGGTACAGCGCCGGCCAGAAGTGGTTGTGGAAGGAGCGCCACACGGCGAAGTGGTCGTCGACGGCGACGGGGTAGCGGATCGACCGGTCCTGCACCGCGCGGCGGACGTGGTCGACGTCGTGCTCGAAGGAGAACTCCGGCGAGTGCACGCCGACCACGACCAGCCCCGAGCCGCGCCAGGCCCCCTCCCACGCGCGGACCCAGGGCAGCTGGCGCAGCCAGTTGATGCAGGTGAAGGTCCAGAAGTTCACCATGACGACCCGGCCGCGCAGGTCCGTGCCGGTCAGCGGGGGCGAGTTGAGCCACTCGGTGGCCCCGTCGAGGGAGAAGTCGGCCTCGACCGGCCACAGCGCGTCCTCGCCGTCGGCGATCCCGCGGTCCTCGGCCCGGACGTCGTCGGGGTGGAACAGCCGTCCGACGCGGCGGGCGGCGGGGATCAGGTGGTCGTTGGCCATGGCCGGGTCCTCTCCGGGCGGGGTCACCGGTGCCAGCCTCGGCGTCGGCCGGGGTCCCTCGCGCCCGTGGGGATCCCTGGCCCGTGGGGATCCCCGGCCCGCCACCCCGGCCCGGGGTGCGCCAGACTCGGCCGGTGCCCGCCCAGCTCCGGCAGCTCGCCGACGGCGTCTGGTCCGGCCCGACGGTGCCCGGGCCGTGGCTCAACCTGGTCGTGGTCGACGACGTGGTCGTCGACTCCGGGGTGCGCTGGTCGCGGCGCCGGCTCGCGGCCCTGCTGCGCGGGCGTGACGTCGCCGCGCACGTCGTCACCCACGCGCACGCCGACCACCTCGGGTCGACCGCCTGGCTGTGCGCCACCCTGGGCACCCGGCTGGAGATGGGGCACGGCGACGCCGACCGCTTCGAGTCCGGGCGCATCGACACCGTGACCAGCCGGGTCGGGCGGGCCGTGGCCCGGCTGGCCGACCCCGAGCGGGCACCGGTCGACCGGCGGCTGCGCGAGGGGGACGCCGTGGGGTCCTTCCGGGTCGTCGAGGTCCCCGGTCACAGCCCGGGCACCATCGCGCTGTGGCGGGCGGCCGACCGCACCCTCGTGGTGGGCGACGGCCCGGTCAACCTGTCCCGCGACCCCCGCCGCCCGCGGTGGCTGCACCTGCCGGCGTCGCTGCACCACGACCCCGCAGAGGTGCGGTGCTCCCGGCGCCGGCTGGCCGGGCTCGAGCCGGCGCTGGTCGTGTCGGTGCACGGCCACCCCGTCCGGGACCCCGGCGGCTGGGCCCGGGCCATGGCGGGAGAGCCGCCGTCCTAGCGGGACCCGGCGTCGCGGGAGGACGGCGCCCGCGGGGCGATGCCGTCGACGAACAGGGTGACGACCTCGCGGATGCCGCGCTCGTCGAGGCCGGCCGGGGCCGCCAGCGGGCTGGTCTGCACGCCGAAGAGGGTGGCGAGCAGGACCACCGCCGTGCGCGTCGGGTCGAGGTCGGCACGCACACGGCCGAGGTCGCGCTCGGCGCGCAGGTAGTCGGCGAGCAGCTGCGGAGGGCCGCCCCGCGCCGCGATCGCCTCCTCGAGCGCGGTTCCCGCCAGCTGCCGCTGCAGCTCGGGGGTGGCCGCCATGGCCAGCTCCAGGGGGACGACGGCCTCCCGCAGCCGGGAGAGCTCGACGAGGACCTCGGTGAGGACGTCGGCCACCGGCCGGTCCCCTGCGCGGGTGGGCAGGTCGGCCAGCCACTCGGCCGGCCCCCGCTGGCCCTCGAGGGCCGCGGCGACGAACAGCGCCCGCTTGTCGGGGAAGTGGCGGTAGATCGAGCCCTCGGCCACCCCGGCGCGTTCGGCGATGGCCCGGGTCGTGGCGTCGTGGTACCCCACCTCGGCGACGAGCTCGGTCGCGGCCCGGATCAGGGCTGCCCGGGTGTCGGCGCCGCGCGGCATGGTCAGGGCTCCCGGGTCGGCGGTGCGGCGCCGGACGGGGTCAGTCGGTGATGTCACGGCGCCGGAAGACGGCGAGTGAGGCGGCGGCCGCGACGACGACGTAGGCGAGGCCCAGCCCCAGGGCGCCACTGTAGGCGAGGTCGGCCGTGCCGCCCTGGGCGAGGGCGGTGATCGTCGTGCCCGGCAGCCACTCGCGGAGGGACTCGACGGCCACGGTGAGGACCGCCTCGACCAGCAGGACGTACCCGACCCCGATGCCGATGGCGATCCCGGCCGACCGGGTGACGGTGGCCAGGGCCAGGCCGATCGTGCCCCAGACCAGCAGGGACAGGTACAGGTTCACGGCCGAGCCGAGCACCACGGAGACCACGTCGTCGCCCCAGGCGGTGGGCTCGTACCCGCCCGCGGAGGCGGCGACCGGCGCCACCAGGAGGTTGACCAGGACGGCGGTGAGCGTCGCGCCGGCGGTCGTGATCGCCAGGGCGACCCACTTGCCGGCGAGCAGGCGCCAGCGGCGGGGTTCGGCGGCGGCGAGGACCCGCACCAGGCCGGTCGACCAGTCCGACGCCGAGGCCAGCGCCCAGAAGGCGAGGGCGATGACGCCGGAGAAGGACGAGGCGGCGCCGAGGCCCGCGACGATCCCCTCACTGCTGAGCAGCTCGGCGGCGCTGGGGAACGTGACGCCGGGCCCGTTCTCGGCCGGGGGCGCGCCCGGCTCGACGACCTGGAACACCACCAGGTCGACCAGCACGGTGAACAGCGCCGTGAGGCCGAGCCAGCCGACCAGGATGCTGCGCCGGCGGAGCCGGACCAGCTCGCTGCGGACGACGGCGGTCACCGGGACCCCTCCGCGGTTGCCGCGCGGGAGGCGGCCAGCTCGCCGTCGTCGCTGCCGGTCATCGCGAGGAAGACCGACTCGAGGCTGTCGCGCGTGACGGTCAGGGCGCGCAGGGTGATGCCGGCCGCGGCGGCGGCCCGGTTGACCGCCGCGGCGGCGTCGGTGTCGGTGGACACGCGCAGCAGGCCGGGCGCCGCCGCGGAGACGTCCCACCCGGCCCGGGCGAGGACGCCGCCGAGCCGCTCGGTGTCGGCCTCGTGCTCGGGGGCGACGTCGACGTGCGTCGCGGCGCGGGCCAGCAGGTCGGCGACGGTCCCGTTGTAGAGCAGGACGCCGAAGCGGATGACGACCAGGTGGGTGCAGATGCTCTCGATCTCCGAGAGCAGGTGCGAGGACACGACCACCGTGCGGCCCGACCGGCCCAGCCGCTGGAGCAGGGCCCGGATCTCGACGATGCCCGCAGGGTCGAGGCCGTTGGTCGGCTCGTCGAGGACCAGGAGGGCGGGGTCGGGCAGGAGCGCGGCCGCGATGCCCAGGCGCTGCTTCATGCCCAGGGAGAAGCGCCGGACCGGCTCCCGGTCGCGGCCGAGGAGGCCGACGACGTCGAGCACCTCGTCCACCCGGCCGGTGGGCACCCCGCGCAGGCGGGCGAGGGACACGAGGTTGGCCCGCGCGGAGATCCCGGGCACGAAGGCGGGGCTCTCGATCAGCGCGCCGACCCGGCCGGCGTAGGCCGTCGGGTCGGTGATCGGCTCGCCGAGGACCTCGCCGGTGCCCCCGCTCGGGCGGACCAGCCCGAGCAGCATGCGGATCAGGGTGGACTTACCGGAACCGTTGGGGCCCACCAGGCCGACCACGCCGCCGGCAGGCAGCGTCAGGGTCAGGTCGTCGACCGCCACGACGGGGCCGAAGGTCCGACGCAGCGCGGTGGTGCGCAGTGAGGTCGTGGTGGTGGGCGTGGTGGTGGGCCGGGAGGCCGGAGCCGCTGGCATGGTGCTTCTCCTCCGACGGGGGACGACAACGTGAGTGAGTACTCACTCACGTTGTACACCCGTCGGACGCCGGTGTCACGTCCGGGCCGGCCGCCGGGTCAGGGCGTCACGACGGGGAAGGCCCGGTCGGGTGTGGTGAGGCAGTTCTGGAGCCGCGTCCACGCCGCCGGATCGCCCACGTGCTTGGTGGCCTCGAGGCCGTGTCCGGCCAGGACACCGAGCAGCTGGGCCTTCGTGAGGGTGACCTCCAGGTCCGCGTCGGCGGCCGACCGGGGGTCGGTCGTCTGGATGAGCGCCCCGTTGGACAGCCGGGTGCGGACCATCGTGTCGAGGTCGCTGAACCGCCAGTCGATGACCAGCGACTCGGACGCCGCGCGCAGGCCGTCGATGCGGATGGCCAGGGTGTCGAAGAGCTGCTCGACGGTGAGCGCGGCGGCCATGCCCTCGGCGAAGGTGAGCGGCGGAGGCTGGATGCCGTGGCGCAGCTCCTTGGCGCCGGTCAGGTAGAAGCCGCGCCACGTCGCGTTCTCGCAGCCGTACCCGAGCCGCTCGTACACACCGGCCAGGGCGTTCCGCGCATCGGCGTCCTCCGGCTCGGCGAAGACGGCGTGCTTGAGCAGCTCCGCGGCGAACCGCAGGTCACCGGCGTCCGCGTAGCCCCTCGCCTTCTCCAGGACGGCACCGAGGCCACCGATGACGTCGACGTAGCGGGTGGCGGCGGCCTGCGGCGGGTGTGCCCACAACGAGGACGGGTGCCCGTCGAACCAGCCCAGGTACCGCTGGTAGATCGCCTTGACGTTGTGCGAGACCGAGCCGTAGTAGCCGCGGGCGTGCCAGGCGGAGTCCAGCGCCGGCGGGAGCCGGAACTCCTCGGCGATCTCCATCCCGGTCAGGCCCTCGTTGAGCATCCGGAGGGTCTGGTCGTGCAGGTAGGCGTACAGGTCACGCTGCTCGGCGAGGAACCGCACCACGTTCTCGGCTCCCCAGGTGGGCCAGTGGTGGGAGGCGAAGGCCACGTCGGTGTCGGCGCCGAACAGCTCGATCGCCTCGTCGAGGTAGCGCGACCACACGCGCGGGTCCCGGACCAGCGCCCCGCGCAGGGTGAGCAGGTTGTGCATGTTGTGGGTGGCGTTCTCGGCCATGCAGAGCGCGCGCCGGTCGGGGAAGTGGGAGTTCATCTCCGCCGGCGCCTCGGTCCCCGGCGTGAGCTGGAAGACGATGCGCACGCCGTCGACGGTCTCGACCTGCCCGGTGCGGGTGACGTCCACGGTGGGTGCGAGCAGCCCCGGCGTGCCGGTGGACCCGGCGATGCCCAGGCCGGTGCTCGTCTGACCGGTCGGACCGGCGCCGAGCAGCATCCCGTACATGTAGTCGCCGCGCCTCAGCATGGCGCCGCCGGCGTAGACGTTCTCCGACACCGCGTGCTCCAGGAAGCCCGCCGGGGCGAGGATCGGGACGCCGCCGGCACCGTCGGGCAGCACGCCGCGGACCCCGCCGAAGTGGTCGCCGTGGGAGTGCGTGTAGACCACCGCGGTGACCGGGCGGTCACCGCGGTTCCGTCGGTACAGCGCGAGGCCCGCCGCGGCGGTCTCGGCCGAGATGAGCGGGTCGACGACGACGACCCCGGTGTCGCCCTCGACGATCGTCATGTTCGACAGGTCGAACCCGCGGATCTGGTAGATGCCGTCGGTCACCTCGAACAGGCCGTTGATGCGGCACAGCTGGGCCTGCCGCCACAGACTCGGGTGCACGGTGTCCGGGCAGTCGCCGTCGAGGAAGGCGTACTGCTCCAGGTCCCAGACCGTGCGGCCGTCGGCGGCCGTCACGCGACAGGGCTCGAGCCGGTCGACGAACCCGCGCTCGGCGTTCTCGAAGTCGGTCCGGTCGGCGTGGTCGGGGGGCATGGGGGCTCCTTGCTCCGTCGGTCGGCGTCGGTGCGACCGTCGCAGCGCCCCCGCCGCGGGCGGCTCCCCCGGGGCGCATGAGGTCTCGGACGGCAACCGGGGACCGGAGCGGTCCGGTGCCGCACGGGCACGCCGCGGCCAGGTGCGCGGCTCATCCGTGGCAGGTGAGGCGCCCGTCCCCGCGGCAGGGCCCGCTCAGGGGCCGACGCCGTCCGGTCGGGCGGACGCCGGGTCGCCGCGGGCGTGCCACAGCTCGGCGCCCACCACGGCGGCGACGACCAGGAGCAGCGCGATCAGGATGAGCCAGCTGATGAGCACGACGACGATCCCGACGAGCCCGTAGGTCCCGGCCTGGGTGATGAACGCCTGGGGCAGCCAGACCTCGGAGACCAGCCAGGTCGCGGCCGTCCCCGCGCCGGCCACGACCGCGCCGGGCAGGAACGGGCGCCAGGGCAGCGACCAGCCCAGCAGCAGCCGGGTGGCCACGAGCCAGAGGACGCCGGAGACGCAGGCGCGGACCGCGAAGGCCGCCGGGCCGGCTCCCCGGAAGCCGTCGACCAGGACGGCCACGCCGATGCCGGCGACGACGACGGCGGCCACCGCGACGGCGCCGCCGACGCCCCCGAGCCAGCCGCGCCACCCCGGCGACGGCGGGATCCGCCAGGCCGCCCGGAAGGCCCGCTGCAGCGCCCGGGTGAAGCCGATGCCGGACACCACGAGCAGGCAGGTCCCCCACACGGTGAGGCTGGTGTCGGCCGGTGGCCGCAGCGCCTCGCGCACCAGGTCCGCGGTGTCGCCGGACAGCTCGAACCGCGCGACGACCCGCTCGGCGAGGCCGTCCCCGGCCTCCTCGGTCACCGACGAGACGACCACGGTCGTCGGGACGGTGGCGACGAAGGCCTGCGCCGCCAGGCCCAGCGCCCGGTCGTAGCCGGTGATGCCGACGAACCGCCGCGCGCAGCGCCAGGGCAGGGAGGACGACAGGCCCGAGCGCCAGGACGCGAGCCGGTGACCGGGGGAGGAGACGGTCACGGCGCGCCGCGGGACGCGTCCTCGGGCGCCGGCCGGGCACCGTCCGGGCCGGCCGGTCCGCGGCCGTCCGGCGCCGCGGGCGGGGCGTCGTCGGGGCCGGGGGCCGGGAGCCCCGGTGCCGCGGCGTCCGGCCCGGGCCGGCGCCGCGCCCGCCGCCCGGGCCTCGGCGGTGGGCTGGACACCAGCGTCCGCGCCCACTCCCGGCCGGGGTCGGCGTCGAGCAGCACCGCCTTCACCAGCAGCGTGAGCGGCAGGGCGAGCAGGGCGCCCAGGGGGCCCAGGATCCAGGTCCAGGCCACCAGGGAGAGGAACGTGACGGTCACCGACAGGCCCACGGCGTCGCCGACGACGGCCGGCTGGATGATCGACTGGATCACGAAGTTGGCGACGCTGTAGACGACCACCACGACGAGCGCCAGGCCGGGTCCGTCCACGAGCAGGGCCAGCAGCGCCGGGGGGACCAGCCCGATCACGAACCCGATGTTGGGCACGTAGTTGGTGATCCAGGACAGCAGTCCCCACAGGATCGGCAGCGGGATGCCGAGCAGGAACAGCGCCACGGTGTCGACGACCGCCACGACCAGGCCGAACACGGTCGACACCACCAGGTAGCTGCGGGTGCTCCGGGCGAAGCCGCCCAGCGCGGCGGTCAGGGCGGGGGAGGCCCCCGGCACCGACCGCAGCCGGTCGGGCAGCCCGCCGGCGTCGACCCCCATGAACAGGACCGTGGCGAGGACGAACAGCAGGTTGCTCACCGCGTCGAGCAGCCCCGACACCAGCCCGCCGACGAAGCCGAGCACGGACTCCGGGTCGACCCCCGCGAGCGCCCGGTCGACCTCGTCCTGGCCGATGCCGAGCGAGGTCAGCAGGGACCCGACGTCGTCGAGCAGTCCGTCGATCTCCTCCTGGTACTCGGGCAGCAGCGTGGCCAGCCGGGCGACCGACACCCCCAGGGTGAGCACGAGGCCGATCACGACGGCGTAGAGCACGAGCAGGGCGAGGGTGAGCGCCAGCCACGTCGGGGCCCCGTGCCGCCGGGCCCACGTGAGGACCGGGTGCACGGCGATGATCAGCATGAGGGCCAGGAAGACCGGGGCGACGACGTCGGCCGCGCTGCGCACCCCGGCCACCGCGATGACCGTGGCGGCGACCCCGAGCAGGACGACCAGCCAGCGGGGCAGGACGCGGTCACCAGCGGGGTCGGTCACGCGTGCAGGGTGCAGCCGGTGCCCGTCCGGGGCGTCGCCTTCAGCAGGTGAGCCGGGCACCGCGGGCCCGGTCCGGGCCGGGTCATCTGGATCAGGTGATCCGCGCCGGTCCCCGCGCGGGCGAGCGTGGCCCGGAGGGTCCGCCGCCCGGGCGGACCCCCGCCCGGTGGAGGACCGCCATGGCCGACCGACCCGCGACCTCGTCCCCCCAGCGCAGGGCGGCGTCGCTCCGTCCCGGGCAGGTCGTCGCGCTGGTCCTCGCCGTCGTCGCGGTCGTGTTCATCGTGCAGAACCGCGAGCGGCTGACGGTGGACCTGTTCACCGTCGACGTCTCGGCACCGGTGTGGCTCATCCTGACGATCATGGTCCTGCTCGGCACGGCCGTCGGCTGGCTGCTGCGGTCGCGCCGGTGACCGCCGGGCTCGCGCCGGCCGGGTGAGGTCCGCCGGACCGCGTCCGGGGGAGCATCGGCCGGACGCGGACAGTCACGCGGACAGTCAGGGGGTCGGGTGCATGCGGTACGAGTTCCTCCTCCCCGGCCGGGTGCCGGAGTCCGTCGCCGCCGCCTTCCCCGAGCTGGCGGTGGGCAGGAGCGCGACCGGGGGGACGGTGCTGTTCGGGCCGGTCGAGGACCGGGCCCACCTGCACGGTCTGCTCGACCGGTTCCGGCACCTCGACCTCGCCGTCGTGGAGTTCCGCCAGCTGCCCGACTGACCCGCCCGGGGCGGGTGCCGCTCATCCGGCGCGGGTGATCCCGGGGGGCCGGCCGGCGCACGAGACTCCTGCCGGTCACGGGGTGATACGGGGTCATGCGGGGGCCGGGGCCGGCCACCGATGCCGACGACGGAGGCGCTGATGCCCGAGCAGACGAGGACCGGCGGCGCGACCGTTCCGCGCTACGAGTTCCTGCTCCCCGGCCGGCTGTCCGCGGAGACGTGCGCCGCGTTCCCCGAGCTCACCGCCCGGCCGGGATCCGCCGGAGGCACGGTGCTGTTCGGGCCGGTCGGGGACAGCGCGCAGCTGCACGGCCTGCTGGCCCGCTTCCAGTCCCTCGCCCTGACCGTCGTGGAGTTGCGCCGGCTGCCCGACTGACCCGTCCCGGCCGCCATCCCGGTCACAGCAGGCCGCGGCGTCGGGCGGTGGCGATGGCGTCGCGCCGGCTGGAGGCACCCAGCTTCTGGTAGATCGACCGCACGTGCGTCTTCACGGTGTTGACCGACACCTGCTGGCGGGCGGCGATCTCCTCCAGGGTCAGCTGGGCCGGCAGGTCGGTCAGCAGGGCCAGCTCCCGCGGGGTCATCGGCACGAAGGGGTGGTCCGGCCGGGTGCGGGACGCGGCGCGGATCCGCTCGACCAGGGGGTCGAGCCGGCCGAACCGGCCGGCCTGCTCGTCGAGCAGCGCGGGGATGCCGGGCACGTCGAGGAAACCGCGCAGCGCCTGCATCTCGCCGGCCATCTGCAGTGCCCGCTGCAGCGCCTCGTGGCTGCGCGCGGACTGCCCCGCCGTCGTGGCCAGCTGCGCCTCGAGCAGCCACGCCTGCAGGTGGAAGATCGGCATCAGGCACCGGAGCCGGCCGTCGACGACCGGCGCCACGCGGGCACGGGCCGCGTCGTGGCGTCCCCGCGCCAGGTGCTCGAGGGCCTGCAGGGTGGCCAGCTCCCCACCCGGCCCGGCGTGCTCGGCCAGGTGCGCCAGCGCCTCGGCCGCCCAGTCGGGCCGGCCCGCCAGCCAGGCGCAGCGGTGCTGGTGGAACGCGAGGTGGATCGCCACCAGCGGCGAGATCCGCTCCTCCCCGGCCAGCGCCCAGCTCGCCGTCAGGTGGCGCGCCGCCTCGAGCGGGTCCCCGCCGGCCTCGAGGTCGACGACCGCCCGCAACCAGCGGATGGACAGCCGCGCCGACAGGTTCGGGCTGTCGTCGAGGATCACCGCCGCGCGGGCGGCGAGGTGCCGGGCACCCTCTCCGTCGAGGCGCTGCCGGGCGCAGCGTGCGGCCATCACCAGGACCGCGCCGACGTCCGGGCCGCGCAGCGGACCGAGACGGGCCGCGACGCGGATGGCCTCCTCCGCGAGCGCCCAGGCGGCGTCGAAGCGCCCGCGGGTGGTCGCCAGGGCGGTCAGGCCGGTCAGCGCGCCGACCAGCGCGTGCCCGTTCCGGGTGTGCCGGGCCAGCTCGGCCGCCTCCTGCCAGCCGGCTCCGGCCTCCTCCAGCCGGCCGGACAGGTACTGCACCCGCGCCCGGACGAGGAGCAGCAGGAGCCGCAGGTCCGGGTCGGCGACGTCGGGCATCCCGGCCGTGGCCGCCAGGACGGCCGGGGACAGCGCGAGGTGGTGCCGGGCCTGCTGCAGGGCGACCAGCGCGTCCAGCGGGTCGCTGCGCGGCGCGGACGGTCCGCCGTCGACCGCGGCCGGAGGGGTCGCCGTCGCCGGGGTGTCCTCCACCTCCAGGGCGGCGAGCACGGCGAGCCGGGCGACGGCCGGGTCGCCGAGCAGCTCCGCGGGACCCGAGCGGATCAGCCGGTGCAGCACCTGACCCCGGCCGTCGGCCAGCAGGGTGGGCCCGTGCGCGGTGAGCATCTCCGTGGCCAGGGCGGGGTCGCCGGCCTGCAGGGCGTGGCCGATCGCCCACGCCAGGTGCCCGTGGCCGGCCAGCCACAGGGCCGTGCGGCGGTGGGCGGCCGCCAGCTCCTGCGGGTCGCTGCGGCGCAGCCCGGCGAGCAGGTGGCTGCGCAGCAGGGCGTGCATCCGGTACCAGTCCTCGGTCTCGGTCAGCCGGACCACGAGGACGTTGCTGCGGTGCAGCCGCTCGAGGACGTCCTCGGCGGCGGGGTCCCCGGTGAGGGCGACCGCCAGCTCGGCGGTCAGCTGCTCGGGCACCGCGCACAGCCGCAGGAGCCGTCGCTCGGAGTCGCCCAGGCCGGCCACCACCTCCGTGGCGAGGTAGTCGGCCACCTGCCGCTCGTCGCCGGCGAAGCGCTGCACCACCACGTGCGGGTCCGGGGCGTCGGCCAGGGTGAGGGCGGCCAGCCGGATCCCCGCCGCCCAGCCCTCCGTCCGCCCCACCAGCAGGCGCAGGTCGTCGTCGGTGACCTCGACGCCGTGCTGGCCGAGGATGCGCCGCACCTCGTCGGCGTCCAGCGCCAGGTCGGCCGCCCGGATCTCGCGCAGGCCGCCGCTGAGCCGCCAGCGGTGCAGGGACAGGGCCGGGTCGCGGCGGGTGGCCAGGACCAGGTGCAGCCCGTCGGGAGGACGGCGGACGACCGCGTCCAGGCCGGCGAGGACCTCGGGGTTGTCCACCTCCTGCAGGTCGTCGAGGAACAGCCACAGGGGCCCGGGGACCTGGGCGATCAGCAGTTCGAGCCGGACCGCCGGTGGGGGCCGCCAGCTGCCGGCGCCGGTCTGCGGGGGGTCCACCGCCTCCCCGGACGGTGTGGAGAGTGCGCCCCGGACCGCCTCCGTGACCGTGGCCCAGAAGGTGTCCGGGTCGTTGTCGCCGCCGTCCAGCGCCACCCATGCGACCCGCGCACCCTGCTCGGCCCGGTCGCGCGCCCAGGTGGACATCACCGTCGTCTTCCCGGTGCCCGCGGGTGCCGAGAGGACCGTCACGGACGTGCCGGCGGGTGTCCCCCCGTCGCCGGTGTCGGGTGCGCGGGTCAGCGGACGGCGGAACAGCCAGGTGCGGTCGAGGACCGACTGGCTCACCTGCGGTCGGCGCAGCTTGCTCTGGAGCACCTGCATCCGGTTCGACCTCTCCTCGGTCGACGACGGCTCATGGGTGCCCGCCGGGGGAGTGGAGGGAGGGTCCACGGTCACGGCGGCCCCCGTGGTCGCACGGCACAGACTCAGCCACCACTTCGCCGCGGGGAAGAGAACGGATGCACCGTCGGTGAGGACGCGCGAGACGACACGGCGTCACGGCACTGCGTGTAGTGGATCGGTGACACAGATGGCACCCGGTCGGTGCTCACCGGCCCTGACCGGGCCGTTCGCCTGCTACGGGTGAGGGAGCACCGCGGCGGGCTCCGCACCGTTGGGGCACCGACGTCCCCATCCGAGGAGCTGGCATGGCAACGCTGTCCGTCTGGCGGTTCGACTCCCCCCAGGGCGCCGACATGGCGCTCGACACGCTCACCGACCTGCAGAAGCAGGAGCTCGTCCACGTCCACGACGCCGCGACCGTCTCCTGGTACCCGGGGGACCGGAAGCCCAAGACCCACCAGGCCAACGACCTGGTCGGCAGCGGCGCGCTGGGCGGCGGCTTCTGGGGGCTGCTCCTCGGCCTGATCTTCTTCGTGCCGCTGCTCGGTGCCGCGATCGGCGCCGCGTTCGGCGCGCTCGGCGGGGCGATGGGCGACGTCGGCATCGACGACGACTTCATCCGCGAGGTGCGCGACCAGGTCACGCCGGGCACCTCGGCCCTGTTCGTGATGACCTCGGACGTCGTGCCGGACAAGGTCCGGAGCGCCTTCGAGGCGCACCGGCCGCACCTGATCACCACCAACCTGTCCGCGGCGGAGGAGGAGCGGCTGCGCGCCGCCTTCGCCGACTGACCCACCGTTCCGTGCCGGTGCCCGGGGGCTCCTCGGGCGCCGGCACGCCACGCGCCGAGGGAGGTGGCCGAGCGTGGGCGAGGTCCTCGGGCAGTTGCTGCCCTACGCGGTGGGTGTGGCCGTCAGCCCGGTGCCGGTGATCGCCGTCGTCCTGCTGCTGCTGTCCTCGCACGCCGGCGGTGCCGCGGCCGGTTTCCTGCTCGGCTGGGTGGGCGGCATCGTCGCCGTCACGACGCTGTTCGTGCTGCTGGGCGGGGTCGTCGCACCCGCCGAGGGCGGGCCGTCGCCGGTGGTCGCCTGGGTCCAGGTCGTGCTCGGCGCCCTGCTCCTGGCCGGTGGGATCCGCCAGTTCCGCGCGCGGCCGCACGCCGGGGCCGCGCCGGCCCTGCCCGGCTGGATGGCCGCCCTCGACCGGGTGACCCCCGGCCGGGCCGCGGCCCTGGGCGCGGCCCTCTCGGCGCTCAACCCCAAGAACCTCGGGCTGTGCCTGGCCGCCGGCTCCACGGTCGGTTCCGCCGGCCTGGCCACCGGTGGGGCGGTGGTGGCCGTGGCGCTGTTCACCGTCCTCGCCGCCTCGACCGTCGCCGCGCCGGTCCTCGCCCACGCCGCGGCGGCCGAGCGGATGACCAAGCCGCTGGACGCGCTGCACACCTGGCTGGTGCAGGAGGACGCGGTCATCACCGGCACCGTGTTCACCGTCATGGGCGCGGTGGTGGCCGGGCACGGGATCGCCGGTGTCACGGCGTGAGGCGCAGGGAGCCCGGTGGTGGCAGCCGCTGGTGCCGGCCTCGCTGGCCGGGTACCAGCGGCGCTGGCTGGGCGCCGACCTCGCCGCCGGCCTCACCGTCTGGGCGGTGCTCGTGCCGGAGTCCTTCGCCTACGCCACCATCGCCGGCGTCCCCCCGGTCGTCGGCCTCTACGCCGCGGTGCCCGCGCTGCTGCTCTACGCCCTCCTCGGCAGCAGCCGGCACCTGGTCGTCGGCCCGATGTCGGCCACCGCCGCGCTGTCCGCCGGTGTCGTGGCCGCCTACACCGATCCCGCCGGGGAGGCCTTCGTCGCGCTGACCACCGCGCTCGCGCTGGTCGTCGGCCTGCTCGGGGTGGTCGCCGGACTGCTGCGGCTGGGCTTCGTGTCCACGCTGGTCAGCGAGCCGGTGCTCAAGGGGTTCATCGTCGGCCTCGCCCTCACCATCATCGTCGGGCAGGTCCCCGCCCTGGTCGGCATCGAGGCCGCCTCGGGGGAGTTCGTCGCGAAGCTGGCCGGCGTCGTGACCGGGCTCGGGGACGTGCACCTGCCGACCCTGCTGGTGGGAGCCGGCAGCCTGGCCGCCGTCCTCGCGCTGCGCCACTGGCTGCCCCGCCTGCCGGCGTCCCTGGTCGTCGTCCTGGCCGGCGTGGTGCTCATGACCGTCACCGACCTGCCCGACCGCGGCGTCGAGGTGGTCGGTGCCATCGCGCCGGGCCTGCCGCAGCTGGGGCTGCCGGGCGGCCTGGCACTGCGCGACCACGTCGACCTCGTCGGCCCCGCGCTCGGCGTCCTGCTGGTCGGCTTCGCCGAGGGGCTGGGCGCGGCCAAGGCCTACGCCGCCCGGCGCGGCGACGACGTCGACGCCGACCGCGAGCTGCTCGGCCTCGGCGCGGCCAACGTGGGCGCCGGGCTGGCCTCCGGGATGGTGGTCAACGGCAGCCTGTCCAAGACCGCGGTCAACGGCGCCGCCGGTGCCCGCTCCCAGCTGTCCGGCGTCACCTGCGCGGTGCTGGCCGTGCTGACCCTGCTGTTCCTCACCGGGCTGTTCGAGCAGCTGCCCGAGGCGACGCTGGCCGCCGTCGTCATCGCCGCGGTCGTCGACCTGGTCGACGTCCCCGCCCTGCGCCGGCTCGCCCGCGTGTGGACCGGCAGCCGCGCCGGGCGGCTGCGGTGGCTGACCGCCCGGGCCGACCTCGCCGCCGCGCTCGCCGCGCTCCTGGGCGTGCTGGTGTTCGGCACGCTGCCGGGGTTGTGCATCGGGGTGGGCACCTCCCTGCTGCTGGTGCTGGCCCGGTCCTCCCGGCCGCGGGTGACCCGCCTGGGCCGCACGGCCGGCGCCGATGGGGGGCTGTGGGTCGACCTCGAGCGCCACCCCGGGGCCGAGCAGGTCCCCGGCGCCGTCGTGTTCCGGCTGGAGTCCGGGTTGTTCTTCGCCAACGCCGACCACGTCCGGGCCGCCGTGCGGGCACTGCCGGGACCCGGCGTGCGGCAGGTCGTCTTCGACGGGCAGACCACGCCGTGGCTGGACGTCACCGGCGCCGACGTGTTGCACCAGCTGCACGAGGACCTGGCCCGCGCCGGCGTGGCCCTGGCCGTCGTCCACCCCGTCGGGCAGGTGCGCGACGTCCTGCGCCGGGCCCTGGCCGAGCGCGAGCGCCCCGCGGTGTTCGCGACCGTGGACGAGGCCGTCGCGGACGCCCGCCCCGCGGCACCCCCGCCCGCCGGGCCACGTCCCTGACCGGCCGGTGCGAGCCTCGTCTCACGTGGGGTCGCCGGCGGCGCGGGGGCGCGGCCGGCTGGGAGACTGGGGACCGGTGGCCATCCACCGCGTGCCCGCCGGCACCGGGCCCGACGACGGGCTCGCGGCGCGCGCGGCGTGGCCGTGACCGTGTCCGAGACCGTTCCCGCTGCGTGCCCGCCGGGCAGCCGGGAGCCGCCCGACCGAGGGAACCAGCGACCCCATGCCCGACGACCTCGCCGCCGTCCTGTTCGACATGGACGGCACGCTCGTGGAGACCGAGCAGCACTGGGGGACGGCGCTGTTCGCCCTCGCCCGCCGCCTGGGCGGTGAGCTGAGCCCCGCCGCCCGCGAGGCCATCGTCGGCACCAGCATGCGCACCTCGATGGAGCTGGTGTACGCCGACCTCGGCCTCGACCGCGCGGCCGGGTGGCAGGCCGACGCCGCCTGGGTCGAGGACGTCGTCGCCGGGCTGCTCACGGCGGAGGTGTCCTGGCGCCCCGGTGCCCGCGAGCTGCTCCGGGAGGTCCGCGCGGCGGCCCTGCCCACCGCCCTGGTGACGACGACGCCGCGCCGCCTCGCCGACCTGGTCATCGCGCAGCTGGTCCGCGATCTCGACGTGCCGCCCTTCGACCTGACCGTCTGCGGCGACGAGGTGCCCGCCCGCAAGCCCGACCCGGCGCCCTACCTGCAGGCCGCCGCGGCGCTCGGTGTCGACCCCGCCGGCTGCGTGGTCGTCGAGGACTCCGCGTCCGGGGTCGCCGCGGGCCTGGCCGCCGGCTGCGCCGTGCTCGGGGTCCCGTCGCTGCAGCCGCTGGCGCCCGCGCCGGGCCTGGTGCTGCGGGACACGCTGGCCGGGGTCGGCCTGGCCGACCTCGAGCGGCTGGTGTCCGACCGGCAGCCGGCGGCCCCGCGCGGCTGAGGTCAGGCCGCCGGCACCACCTCGCGGCCGCGGGAGACGACCAGCGCGACCCGCTCGAGCGCGAGCGGGTCGGCGGTGGGGTCGCCGTGGACCAGCAGCAGGTCCGCGTCCAGGCCCGGCGCCAGCCGCCCGGTGCGCTCGCCCAGGCCGCAGGTCCGGGCCGCCGCGGAGGTCGCCGTCGCCAGCGCCGCCACCGCCGGCAGCCCGCCGCCGGCGAGCGCGGCGACGGCCCGAGCGAGGATCCCGTGCGGCTTGCCCGGCGTGATGCCGGCGTCGACCCCGCTGACCAGCGTCACGCCGGCCCGGTGCAGCCGGGCGCACTCCGCCGCGCGGGCCTCCTGGGTGAGCCCGAGGCGGGTGAAGAGCTCCCGCGCGGGTGGCGCCGGCACGCTGCCCGGCGTGGTGCCCAGCGTGGGGCACACGGCGGTGCCCGCGCGGGCGAGGTCCGCGGTGAGGTCCGGTGGGATCCCCCAGCCGGAGCCGTCCAGGCACAGGGCGTGCTCGATGCCGTCGACGCCGGCGGCCACCACCTGCCGGATGGCGGCCGGCGGGTAGGCGTGCGCGGTCACCGGGAGGCCGAGCCGGTGCGCCTCGTCGACCACCGCCCGCACCTCGGCGTCGGTGAACTGGCAGGCGGTCGCGTCGGTGCCCGGCGTGAGCAGCCCGCCGCTGGCCATCAGCTTCACCACCCCGGCACCGCGCCCGGCGCGCTCCCGCACCGCGGCCCGCAGCGCCTCGACGCCGCGGGCCTGACCGCCCATCGCCCAGCAGTGCCCGCCCGGTGAGGTGATCGGGGGCCCGGCCGCGACCACGGTGGGCCCGGTGCGCGGCGCCCGCTCGACCACGGCCCAGTCGACGTCGCCCAGGTCGCGGACCGTGGTCACCCCGGCGGCCAGGTGCTGCTGCAGGCTCCTCGCCACGATCGCGTCGACCTGGTCGGCGGTCAGCTCCGTCAGCTGGTCCAGCGCCCGCGGGCCGGCGTCGCCGCAGAGGTGCACGTGCGTGTCGACCAGCCCGGGCAGCAGCGTCGTCCCCGGCAGGGCGGTCACCTCGGTGCCGTCGGGTGCGGCGGCCCACGCGGGCTCGACGCCGGCGATGCGGCCGTCCTCGACGAGCACGAGGGCACCGTCGGGCAGCAGCCGCTCGCCGTCGAAGGCGCGCTCGGCCCGGTATCCCCGCATGCGGGCTCCCCGGGGTCGGGAACGGTGGCGGGCCCGACGCTGGGGCCGGGCACCGCGCCGGTCAACGGGACCGGGCGCGTTCCGCTGTCTCTGCCGTTATCCCCAACTGCACTGCCGACACGGCCGTGGGCGGCGCCGACCAGGAGGGCACCGACCGGGAACGTCACGGCGGACGGCCACCGCGCGTGGGCTCGTGAGCGGTGGGGGCTCGCCGTCAGTCGCGCTCGACGACCGGCAGCGTCGCCCACCCGGCCGCGGCCGCCGCCTCGGCGGGGAACGGCGGGGGAGTGCCGCCGAAGGAGGGGCACAGCGCCTGGTGGTCGCACCAGTCGCACAGCCGGGTGCGGTTGGGCCGGAAGTCGCCGGTGGCCACCGCCCGCTCGATCGCCGCCCAGATCGCCAGCAGCGTGCGCTCGAAGCGCACCAGCTCGCCCTCGTCGGGGGCGTAGGTGAGGGCCTCGCCGTCGCCGAGGTAGATGAGCTTGAGCTGGCTGGCCACCACGCCGCGGGTGCGCCACAGCACCAGGGCGTAGAACTTCATCTGGAACAGCGCCTTGGCCTCGAACGCCTCCCGCGGCATCGAGCCGGTCTTGTAGTCGACCACCCGCAGCGCGCCGTTGCGGGCGACGTCGAGCCGGTCGACGTAGCCGCGCAGCAGCAGCCCGTCGGGCAGGGTGACCTCGACCAGCTGCTCGCGGCCCTCGGGCTGGATGCGGGTCGGGTCCTCCAGTCGGAAGTAGGTCTCGACCAGCTTGCCGGCCGACTCCAGCCACGCCTCCAGCGACGGCGGCTGCTCGCCGTCCTCGCCCGGGGCGAACAGCGCCGCGACCTCCGGGTCGGCGCGCAGCTCCTCCCACGCCGGGCCGACCAGCTCGCGGGCGGCCTCGACGGTGCGCTGGGCCTGCGGCAGGTCGTAGAGCCGCTCGAGGACGGCGTGCACCAGGGTGCCGCGCACCGCCGCCGCGCTGCGCTTCTCGGGCAGCCGGTCGATGGTGCGGAAGCGGTAGAGCAGCGGGCAGGTCTTGAAGTCCGCCGCACGGCTGGGCGACAGCGACGGCCGGCGCGGCGTGGTCCCTCCGGGGGACTGCTCACCGTCACCGGGTGCCGTGTCGGGGAAGACGACTGCCGTCATGGGTTCGAGGCTAGGTCGCTCCTCCGACAGTTCCGAGTGCCCGCGCCGGACGGACCCGTCCGGCCGCTCGCCTAGGCTGGCCGCCCGTGGACCCGCAGCCCGAGCCCAGCCAGACCGCGGCCAGTGCCGCGCCCGCGCCCGCCTCCGACCCGGCCGCCGAGCGCGCTCCCGGGAGCGGCGGGGGGCAGGAGGGCCGCTCGCCGGTGCCGGGCGCCTTCGCCGCCGGCGACCGGGTGCAGCTCACCGACCCCAAGGGCCGGCTGCACACCGTCGTCCTCGAGCCGGGCAGGCAGTTCCACACCCACCGCGGCGCCATCGCCCACGACGACCTCATCGGCGCCCCGGAGGGCTCGGTCGTGCACTCCACCGCCAACACCGGCTACCTGGCGCTGCGGCCGCTGCTGGCCGACTTCGTGCTGTCCATGCCGCGCGGGGCCCAGGTCATCTACCCCAAGGACGCCGCCCAGATCGTCGGCAGCGGCGACATCGGCCCCGGCATGCGGGTGCTGGAGGCCGGCGCCGGGTCGGGGGCGCTGACCTGCTCGCTGCTGCGTGCCGTCGGCGAGCACGGCCGGGTGACCAGCTACGAGCGGCGGGAGGACTTCGCCGACGTCGCCCGCGGCAACGTCGGTGCCTTCTTCGGCGGGGTGCCGGACACCTGGGACCTGCGGCTGGGCGACCTCGCCGACCACCCCGCCGAGGAGGTCGTCGACCGGGTCGTGCTCGACATGCTCGAGCCCTGGGCGGTGCTGCCCACCGTCGCCGCGGCGCTGCGCCCCGGCGGCGTGCTCGTCGGCTACGTGGCCACCGTCACCCAGCTGTCGACCTACGTGGAGGCGCTGCGCGCCCAGGGCTGCTGGACCGAGCCCTACGCCTGGGAGTCGCTGGTGCGCCCCTGGCACGCCGTCGGCCTCGCGGTGCGGCCCGAGCACCGCATGGTCGCCCACACCGCGTTCCTGGTGACCGCCCGCCGGCTGGCCGAGGGCGTCGTCGCCCCGGTGCGCCAGCGCCGTCCCCAGAAGTAGGAAGCCCCGGTGCCCCCCACCTCTCGCAGGCTCGGGGCGGGCCCCTGCACCGGGGCCGCTCAGGCGCGTCACCTCCCGCGCGAGCCCCGGGCAGGGTGTCGGTCGGCGTGTATAGATTTGCCTCCTGGCTCCCCCTGATGTGTGCGGAGGTGCGCGATGGGCCCCGGCCATGGCGATGGTCCCGACGAGTTCCGAGCGCGGCGCGAGCGTGACGTCTCCGCCCTGCTCGCCCAGATCTCCTACCTCGAGGAGGAGATCGGCCTGCTGCGCCGCAAGGTGTCCGAGAGCCCGCGCCAGGTGCGGGTGCTGGAGGAGCGGATCGCCGAGGCGGAGGGCCGCGCGGCCTTCCTCTCCGAGCGCAACGACAAGCTGGCCGGCACGCTGCGCGACGCCCGCGAGCAGCTGGTCACGCTCAAGGAGGAGGTCGACCGGCTCGGCCAGCCGCCGTCGGGCTACGGCGTCTTCCTCGGCCGACACGACGACGGCACCGTCGACGTCTTCACCGGCGGCCGCAAGCTGCGGGTGTCGGTCTCCCCGGCGGTCGAGGGCGAGGCGCTGCGCCCCGGCCAGGAGGTCATGCTCAACGAGGCGATGAACGTCGTCGAGGCGCTCGGCTTCGAGAAGCAGGGCGACGTCGTCATGCTCAAGGAGCTGCTCGAGCCCCTCGACGGCGTCACCCAGCGCGCGCTGGTCATCGGCCACACCGACGAGGAGCGCGTGGTCTTCCTCGCCGACTCCCTCACCGACCAGCCGCTGCGGGTCGGTGACTCGCTGCTGCTGGAGTCCCGGTCGGGCTACGTCTACGAGCGGATCCCCAAGAGCGAGGTCGAGGAGCTCGTCCTCGAGGAGGTCCCCGACATCGACTACTCCGACATCGGTGGCCTGGCCCGGCAGATCGAGCAGATCCGCGACGCCGTCGAGCTGCCGTTCCTGCACGCCGACCTGTTCCGCGAGTACGAACTGCGCCCGCCCAAGGGCATCCTGCTCTACGGCCCGCCCGGCTGCGGCAAGACGCTCATCGCCAAGGCGGTGGCCAACTCGCTGGCCAAGAAGGTCGCCGCGGTGAAGGGGGAGGGGCAGGCCAAGTCCTACTTCCTCAACATCAAGGGCCCGGAGCTGCTCAACAAGTACGTCGGTGAGACCGAGCGGCACATCCGGCTGGTGTTCCAGCGCGCCCGGGAGAAGGCCAGCGAGGGCACGCCGGTCATCGTGTTCTTCGACGAGATGGACTCGATCTTCCGCACCCGCGGGTCGGGCGTGTCCTCCGACGTGGAGTCCACCATCGTCCCGCAGCTGCTCAGCGAGATCGACGGCGTCGAGGGCCTGGAGAACGTCATCGTCATCGGCGCCTCCAACCGCGAGGACATGATCGACCCCGCGATCCTGCGCCCCGGCCGGCTCGACGTGAAGATCAAGATCGAGCGGCCCGACGCCGAGGCCGCCCGCGACATCTTCAGCAAGTACCTGACGCCGTCGCTGCCCATCCACCCCGACGACCTCGCCGAGAACGGCGGCAGCGCCGAGGCGACCATCCAGGCGATGATCCAGCGCACCGTCGAGCGGATGTACACCGAGAGCGAGGAGAACCGCTTCCTCGAGGTCACCTACGCCAACGGGGACAAGGAGGTCCTGTACTTCCGGGACTTCAACTCCGGGGCGATGCTGCAGAACATCGTCGACCGGGCCAAGAAGATGGCCATCAAGGAGAGCCTGGAGACCGGCTCGCGCGGCCTGCGGGTCGGCCACCTGATGCAGGCCTGCGTCGACGAGTTCAAGGAGAACGAGGACCTGCCCAACACCACCAACCCCGACGACTGGGCGCGGATCTCGGGCAAGAAGGGCGAGCGGATCGTCTACATCCGCACGCTCATCAGCGGCAAGGGCAACGACTCCGGCCGCGCGATCGACACGGCCACCAACACCGGCCAGTACCTCTGAGCCGGTCCCGGCCACCCCGTCGCCGGCACGGGGTGGCCGGGCACCGCGCCGCGGCCCGGGGCCGTTGCGCCGCTCGTCGCCGCGTGCTACCTGGTTGCCCGCCGGGATGCCCGGGCCCGGTGGAGGGGCCAGGTCGTCCCGGCGGGAAGGCCAGGAGCATGCGGCGTGCACACCGGTGCGGTGCGGGTGGGCTGCTCGCCGTCCTCCTGCTCGCCGGCTGCGCCGACACCGTCCACGGCTCCGCCTCCTACGCCGCCCTCGAGGTGGCCAAGCCGACCGTGCCCCCCGCCGACCCCGGCTCGCTGGACCCCGCGCAGCCCCCGCTGGTGGGCACCTGCTGGACGATCGCCGAGGGCCAGGAGGGCACGCCGCTGGACCCACCCGACCGGGCCGACTGCTCCGGCTCCCACAACGCCGAGACGGCCGTGGTGGGGGAGAGCGGGCTGGCCGACGACGCCCCCCGCCCGACGCAGGCCGACCTCGACGACCCCGACAGCCCGATCAGCGGCGCCCTGGCCGACCTGTGCGACCTCGACGTCGTCCGCGAGTACCTGGGCGGGGACGCCCTCGACGACCCCTACGCCTGGTTCGCCTCCTACCTGCCCGACGCCGAGCAGTGGGCCGCCGGCGCGCGCTGGATCCGCTGCGACGTCTTCCACGGCTACCTCGTGCCCGAGACCGCGCCCGGCGTGCTGGCCGGCGCGCTGCAGGGCGAGGACGCCGCCCGGCACCGCACCTGCTTCGTCGGGTCGGTGGCCGACTACACCGTGGTGCCGTGCTCCGAGCCGCACGAGGCCGAGCCGGTCGGCACCGAGGTCGCCGACCTGCCCGAGGGCGCGCCGCACCCGGACGAGGAGACCCGCCGGTCGGTCGTGGGCAGCTGCGCCACGGCGGCCGAGGACTACGGCGGCGGCGCGGTGCCGGCCGGCTACGTGGTCGACGTCTGGACCGACACGCCCGCGGAGTGGCCGGAGTACCCCTACGGCCGGTGCGTCCTGGTCCCCGCGGGCGGCGGCCGGACGACGACGAGCGTGCGCGCCTGACCTGCCGCGGCGTCGCGGAGCGGCCCGCCGGCGGGGCCTAGTCTCGGTCGCATGAGCGTTCGGCGGGTGATGGGGACCGAGGTCGAGTACGGCATCTCGGTGCCCGGGCAGCCCACGGCCAACCCGACCACCCTCTCCAGCCAGGTGGTCAACGCCTGGGCGGTGGCCGACGCGCCGACCCGCCGCCGGCCGCGGTGGGACTTCGAGGAGGAGTCGCCGCTGCGCGACGCCCGCGGGTTCGACCTCTCCCCGGCCCAGGCCCTCGACCACAACGACCTCGAGGAGGACTCGGGGATGGCCAACGTCATCCTCACCAACGGCGCCCGGCTCTACGTCGACCACGCCCACCCCGAGTACTCCACGCCGGAGGTCACCAACCCCCGCGACGTCGTGCTGTGGGACAAGGCGGGGGAGCGGGTGATGGCCGAGGCCGCCCGCCGGGCCGCGCGCATCCCGGGCACCCAGCCGATCCAGCTGTACAAGAACAACACCGACGGCAAGGGCGCCAGCTACGGCGCGCACGAGAACTACCTGATGGACCGGCGGACGCCGTTCATCGAGATCATCCGCGGGCTGATCCCGTTCTTCGTCACCCGGCAGGTGTTCGCCGGCGCCGGGCGGGTCGGCATCGGCACCGAGGGCCGCACCCAGGGCTTCCAGATCTCCTCGCGCGCGGACTTCTTCGAGGTCGAGGTGGGCCTGGAGACCACCCTCAAGCGGCCGATCATCAACACCCGCGACGAGCCGCACGCCAACCCCGACGAGTACCGCCGGCTGCACGTGATCGTCGGCGACGCCAACCTCGCCGAGCTGGCGACCTACCTCAAGGTCGGGACGACGGCGCTGGTGCTGGCGATGATCGAGGCGCGGGCGCTGACCGAGGACCTCACCGTCGAGGAGCCGGTGGCCACGCTGCAGGCGGTCAGCCACGACCCCTCGCTGACCCACCTGGTCCGGCTGCGCGACGGCCGGCGGATGACCGCCGTCGACGTCCAGCGCGCCTACCTCGACCAGGCCGCCCGCTTCGTCGAGCGCACCGGCGCGGCCGACGCGCAGACCGCCGACGTGCTCCGCCGCTGGGCCGAGGTCCTCGACGCCCTCGCCGACGACCCGCTGCGGCTGGCCGACCGGCTCGACTGGCCGGCCAAGCTGCGCCTGCTCGAGGGCTACCGGTCCCGCGACGGGCTGGGCTGGGGCGACTCCCGGCTGCAGCTGGTCGACCTGCAGTACTCCGACGTCCGCCCGGACAAGGGGCTCTACCACCGGCTGGTGGCCCGCGGCTCGATGCAGCGGCTGCTCACCGACGAGGAGGTGACCCGCGCGATGGTGACCCCGCCCAGCGACACCCGGGCGTTCTTCCGCGGCGAGTGCCTGCGGCGCTTCCCCGCGCAGGTGGCCGCGGCGTCGTGGGACTCGGTGGTCTTCGACCTCGGGCGGGAGAACCTGGTGCGGATCCCGACGATGGAGCCGCTCAAGGGCACCCGCGACCACGTGGGCGTGCTGTTCGAGTCGACGTCGAGCGCGCAGGAGCTGGTCGACACCATCACCGGCGGCTGAGTGACCGCCCCGGTCGAGGTCGCCCGCCGGCTGGCCGAGGAGCTGCTCGCGCCCGCGGCCGCCGCCGTCGACGCCGGTGGCGTCCTCCCGCGCGGGCACCTCGACGCCCTGGCCGCGGCCGGCCTGTACGGGCTGGTCGGCCCGCCCGCCGCCGGGGGAGGAGGCGCCGACGGCGCGACGCTCGCCGCGGTCGTCGAGGAGCTCGCGGCCGGCGACCTCGCGACCGCGTTCGTCTGGCTGCAGCACCACGGCGCCGTCGGCCGGCTGGCCGCGGCCGGGACGCACCCGGACCTGCTGGCCGACCTGTGCCGCGGCCGGCGGCGGGCCGGGATCGCGCTGCAGGCGGCCACCCGCCCGGACGCCGCGCCGGTCACCCTGCGGCGGGACGGCGGGGACACGGTGCTCGACGGGGCCGTGCCGTGGGTGACCGGCTGGGGGCTGGTGGACGTGCTGCTCGTCGCCGCCCGGGACGGCGACGACGTGGCCTACGCGCTCGTCGACGCCGTCGAGGGGCCGACCCTGCAGGCGGTGCCGCAGTCGCTGGCGGCGGTGCAGGCCAGCGCGACCGTGGAGCTGCGGCTGACCGGTCACCGGGTGCCGGCCGGGCGGCTGCTGGGCACCACCCCGGTGGCCGAGGTGCGGGCGGCGGATGCGGCCGGGTTGCGGGTCAACGGCTCGCTGGCCCTCGGCCTGGTCCGCCGCTGCACGCGGCTGGTCGGCCCCTCGCCGCTGGACGCCGAGCTCGACGCCGTCCGGGCGCGGCTGGACGCCGCCGGACCGGCGGACCTGCCCGCCGCCCGGGCCGAGGCCGCCGCCCTGGCCCACCGAGCCGCCGGCGCGCTGGCGGTCGCCGCCGGCAGCGGGGCGGCCCGCGCGGGCAGCGTCGCCGAGCGGACGGCGCGGGAGGCGGTGTTCCTGCTCGTGTTCGGCTCCCGGCCGGCGATCCGGGACGCGCTGCTCGAACGGTTGGGCGCCGCCCGTTGAGGGGGCTGGATGTCGGTACCTGCGGGTAGTTTCGGCGGGGACACGCACTCGGCGTGCACCAGGGGAGGGCACATGGCCACCAGGGACACCGGCGGGCAGCAGCGGACCACCCGCACCCGGGAGGAGACCGAGGAGGTCGAGGCGTCGGTCGACGCCGAGGTCGCCGAGCGGCACAAGGAGATGTCCGAGGACGTCGACGCCATTCTCGATGAAATCGACGACGTCCTCGAGGAGAATGCGGAGGAATTCGTCAGGAGTTACGTACAAAAAGGGGGGCAGTGACCATTCTGGCTGCCATTCTGAATGGGCGACGGGAATGGTCCGGAGAAATACTGCCCGGACTGCGGTGACCACCGGCCGGTAGGGGACTTCACGCGGGACAGGCGCCGACGCGACGGCTTGGCGTTCTACTGCCGGGACCACGCCCGGCGCCGTCTCCGCGCGTCGAAGGAGCGCCGTCAGGGGGCGCCGAAGCACCGTTTCCCGGTGGATAGGAAGGTGCCCGACGGCTCCAAGTGGTGTCCGGACTGTGACACCATCAAGCCGCTCCTGGAGTTCCCGCGCACGCCGGCCTCACGGACCGGCCGGGCCACGTACTGCCTTCCGTGCCACAACATCCGTGGAAAGGCGTCGAAGGACAAGGTCGGCGGATCGCGGACCTACCACATGAAGCGGCGCTACGGCGTCACGGCCGAGCAGGCCGACGTGATGCTCGCCGCACAGGGCGGCATGTGTGCCATCTGCGAGGTCGAACCGGCGGTACACGTCGACCACCACCACGCCACCGGCCGGGTGCGCCAGTTGTTGTGCTTCAACTGCAACGGCGGCCTGGGTCAGTTCAAGGACGACCCGGCAGCGCTGCGGGCCGCCGCCGGGTACGTCGAGCGCCACCGCGCGGCGCAGAACCGGACGGTCGGCGAGCCGGTGCCTCGCCAGCGCGTGTCACGAGGACAGCGACAGCGGCCCCGCCCTGGGGGCCTCGAGCTGCGTCGCCGCGGAGCCGGCTGCCCCACGCACGACCTGGTGCGCGCCCGGGTGGCGGCCCTGGTCGCCTCCCTGGAGCGGCCGGCAGCTCGCTGAACCCGGCTCCGGTACGCGGGCAATCCCCTGCGAGCACGAGGTCGGCCGGCGATCGACCGTTATCCCCAACTCCCGCGCACGACAACTGCAGCGGCACGCGCACCGCGACGGACCCGGCCCGTCCCCGAGCCGGACGGGGCGCCGCCGCCGGCCGCCCGACCGGTCCGTGCCGCAGGTGGGCCACCAGCAGCGCCGGTAGGGTCGGCGACGAGCCGCCGCGGGTCGCGCCCGCGGCACGTCGAGGAGCGACCCCGGGAGGGGCGGAGAGGTGGACGGGTTGACCCAGTCGCACACCGGCCGGAGCGGCTTCCCGCCCGCCTACCTGGACCGGGTGGGCTCCTCGTTCACCGACTTCCTCGCCGTCACCGCTCCCGACCTGCTGCCCGGCCGACGCCCCCTGCCCACCGTGAACGCCGGCGACCTCACCCCGCACGGCACCACGATCGTCGCCGTCACCTACGCCGACGGCGTGCTCATGGGCGGCGACCGCCGCGCCACCATGGGCAACCTGATCTCCAGCCGCGACATCGAGAAGGTCTACCCGGCCGACTCGTGGTCGGTCATCGGCATCGCCGGCGCCGCGGGCATCGCCATCGAGATGGTCCGGCTCTACCAGGTCGAGCTCGAGCACTACGAGAAGATCGAGGGGCTCACCCTCAGCCTCGACGGCAAGGCCAACCGGCTCGCCCAGATGATCCGCGGCAACCTCGGCGCCGCGCTGCAGGGCCTCGCCGTCGTCCCGCTGTTCGCCGGCTACGACCTCGACGCCGCCCCGGGCGCCATCCCGGGCCGGATCTTCAGCTACGACGTCACCGGCGGGAACTACGAGGAGCGCGGCTACGCCGCGGTCGGCTCGGGCTCGCTGTTCGCCAAGAACTCGCTGAAGAAGACCTGGCGGCAGGGTCTCGACGGCGACACCGCCACCCGCACCGTGGTCGAGGCGCTCTACGACGCCGCCGACGACGACTCCGCCACCGGCGGTCCCGACCCGGTGCGGCGGCTGTACCCGATCGTCTACCGCGTCGACGCCGAGGGTGCGGTGCGGCTGACCGACGCCGAGGTCGCCGAGGTCGCCGACACCATCGTCACCGAGCGGGCCGCCGCCGACCGCGAGAACGTCGACCGGGGGGCCTGACCGCCATGACCATGCCGTACTACGCCTCGCCCGAGCAGCTGATGCGCGACCGCTCGGAGTACGCCCGCAAGGGCATCTCCCGCGGCCGCAGCGTCGCCGTGCTCACCTACGCCGACGGCGTGCTGTTCATCGCCGAGAACCCCAGCTCCACGCTGCACAAGGTGGGCGAGATCTACGACCGGATCGGCTTCGCCGCCGTCGGCCGGTACAGCGAGTTCGAGAGCCTGCGGGTGGCGGGGGTGCGGCTGGCCGACGTCCGCGGCTACTCCTACAACCGGCGCGACGTCACCGGCCGGGTCATCGCCAACGCCTACGCGCAGACCCTCGGCGCGATCTTCACCGAGCAGATGAAGCCCTACGAGGTGGAGCTGTGCGTCGCCGAGGTCGGCACCGACCCCGAGGGCGACCAGCTCTACCGGCTGACCTTCGACGGCTCGGTCGTCGACGAGCCCGACTTCGTCGTCATGGGCGGACAGGCCGAGGCCGTCTCCGGCCACCTGCGGGAGAACTTCCGCGCGGGCCTGCCGCTGGGGGAGGCGCTGATGGTCGGCGTCCGCGCGCTGTCGGCGGTCAGCCCGGCGATGTCGAGCGGCAACGGGCACGGCGAGCTGCTCGCCGCCACCCAGCTCGAGGTCGCCGTCCTCGACCGGCGGCGGCCCAAGCGGGCGTTCCGGCGGGTGGTGGGCGCCGCCCTGCGGTCGCTGCTGGGGGAGAAGGCGACCGGCGACGCCGCCACCGAGGGCGCCACCCACCCCCACACCCCCAGCGCGCCGCAGCCGGGCACCCCGGCCGGTCTCGGCGACCCCGCCGCGCCGGACACCGCGGGCGGCGCGGCCGGCACCGGGGAGGGCAGCGGCCCGCAGCAGGACCCGGCCGACGGCGAGGGCGGCGGCACCGACGGCGGTACCGGCAGCGGGTCCGGAGCGTCCTGACCGACGGGCCGCGGCGGGAGACGGCCGGAGTCGCATCCGGCGCCTAGGCTCGGTCCGTGGACCGACGGATCTTCGGCATCGAGACCGAGTACGGCGTCACGTGCACGTTCCGGGGACAGCGCCGGCTGTCGCCGGACGAGGTCGCGCGCTACCTGTTCCGCCGCGTGGTGTCGTGGGGGCGCAGCTCCAACGTGTTCCTCCGCAACGGGTCGCGGCTCTACCTCGACGTCGGCAGCCACCCCGAGTACGCCACCGCCGAGTGCGACGACCTGGTCGAGCTCGTGGTCCACGACAAGGCCGGCGAGCGGATCCTCGAGGGCCTGCTGGTCGACGCCGAGCAGCGGCTGGCCGAGGAGGGCGTCACCGGCGACATCTACCTGTTCAAGAACAACACCGACTCGGCCGGCAACAGCTACGGCTGCCACGAGAACTACTGCGTCGGCCGGCACGGGGAGTTCAGCCGGCTGGCCGACGTCCTCATCCCGTTCCTGGTCAGCCGGCAGCTGGTCGTGGGCGCGGGCAAGGTGCTGCAGACGCCGCGGGGGGCGATCTACTGCGTCAGCCAGCGCGCCGAGCACATCTGGGAGGGCGTCTCCTCGGCCACCACCCGCTCGCGGCCGATCATCAACACCCGCGACGAGCCGCACGCCGACGCCGAGCGCTACCGGCGGCTGCACGTCATCGTCGGCGACTCGAACATGAGCGAGACGACGACGCTGCTCAAGGTCACGATCACCGACCTGGTGCTGCGGATGGTCGAGGCCGGGGTGCCGATCAAGGACATGGCGCTGGAGAACCCGATCCGGGCCATCCGCGAGATCAGCCACGACACCACCGGCCGGCGCAAGGTCCGCCTGGCCAACGGCCGGGAGATGTCGGCGCTGGAGATCCAGGCGGAGTACCACTCGCGGGCGGCGGAGTTCGTCGACCGGGAGGGCTTCGGCCCGGTGCACCGGCAGATGCTCGAGCTGTGGGGGCGGGTGATCAAGGCCGTCGACACCGGCGACCTCTCGCTCATCGACCGCGAGATCGACTGGGCCATCAAGCTCTCGCTCATCGAGCGCTACCGCGCCAAGCGCGACCTGTCGCTGTCCTCGCCGCGGGTGGCGCAGATGGACCTCGCCTACCACGACATCTCCCGCACCCGCGGGCTGTACTACCTGCTCGAGCGGGCCGGCCAGGTGGAGCGGGTGGCGCACGAGCCGCGGGTGTTCGAGGCCAAGAACGTGCCGCCGCAGACCACCCGCGCCAAGCTGCGCGGGGAGTTCATCCGCCGGGCGCAGGAGAAGCGGCGCGACTTCACCGTCGACTGGGTGCACCTCAAGCTCAACGACCAGGCGCAGCGGACCGTGCTGTGCAAGGACCCGTTCAAGAGCGTCGACGAGCGGGTGGAGAAGCTCATCGCCAGCATGTGACGTGTGCGCGTCCGCGGACGTGCACGCGAGGGGGGCCCGCTCAGGCGTCCTCGGGCAGCGGCACCCGCAGGGCGGCGTAGCGGCCGGCCGCGGCGGCGGCGAGGAAGTACGCGCGCTCCTCGGGCCAGCCGCGGCCCATCGTCGACAGCGTCACCGGGGACAGCTGCAGCGCCTCGTCGAGCCCGTCGACGTCGACCCACACGACCCGGTTGCGCTCGGGCTGCCCGGCCAGGTCCTCCTCGACCTGCTGCCCGAGCTCGGAGCCCAGCCCGCGCGGGGCCACCAGCGTCACCCCGGCCAGCGCCACCCGGCCGAAGGCGGTCAGCGAGTGGTGGGACACGCCGCGGTGGCGCGGGCGCGGGTCGGCGTCGGAGATCCGCAGGGCGCCGATCGGCTCCCCGCCGAGCACGCTGACGGCGTTGCACGCCTCGCCCGCGGCCACGCCGGAGAAGCCCCACGGGGTGCCGGTCCCCAGGTTCCCCGGGCCCTGGGTGACCACCGCGACGTCGGCGCCGAGCACGTGCCGGGCGGCGAGCAGGCCGGTGTGCAGGGTGACCGCCTCCAGGTCCCCGCCGAAGGCCTGCCCGACGGTGACCACCCCGGTCAGCGACGGCGCCAGGGTGTGCAGCGTGCGGGAGAACCCGGCGACCAGCGCGCCGCCGTCGGTCATGACGTAGGCGACCTTGAGGTCGGGGTCGGTGGCGAACACGCCGATGAGCGCGGCCGGCAGCGCCGAGTGCAGGTCGGCGACGACGACCGGCATGCCGCCGAGGTCCTCGGCCTCGGCGATCGCGGCGTGGTGCTCGGTGTCCTGCTCGTCGACGCCCTGCACGCTGACCTGCATCGGCGTGTACCGGGCCTTGACCAGGTGCCCGGGGCCGGCCGGGTCGGGCGGCAGCCGGTCGGGGACGGCGACGACGAGCGCATAGCCGCCGGTACCCAGCCGCTGCGCCCACGCGGTGGTGTTGAGCAGCACCTCGTCGCCGACCTGGGGGACGCCGACCAGCGACGGGTGCGCCAGCGACCGCACCTCGCCGTCGCCGGGCACCTCCACGGTCAGCTCCACCGCGTCGCGCCAGCTGCGCTCGGTCGCGGTCACCCGCCCGCGTCGCCAGCGGATGCGCTGCCCGTTGCCCTGCACCGTCGTCTCGTCCCCCACGCGGACACGCTAACCAGCGCGCCGGGCGGGCGCGGACCGGACCGGGTGCGACCGGCGCGGTCTGACTAGCCTGGGCCCGTGTCGGCGAAGCGGGCGGAGCGGCTGGTCAACCTGGTCATCGCGCTGCTGGGCACCCGCCAGTACGTGACCGCGGCGCGGATCCGCGCGATCGTGCCCGGCTACGAGCCCGACGACGGCACCGCCCGAGCCGACGAGGCGTTCAAGCGGATGTTCGAGCGGGACAAGGCCGACCTGCGCGAGATGGGCGTGCCGCTGGAGACCGGCCGCACCAGCGTCTTCGACACCGAGGACGGCTACCGCATCGCCCGCGCCGACTACGAGCTGCCCGAGATCACCCTGACCGGCGAGGAGGCCGCCGCCGTCGGTCTGGCGCTGCGGCTGTGGGAGTCCGCCCAGCTCGCCGGCGCGGCGCACAGCGCGCTGGTGAAGCTGCGCGCCGCCGGCCTCGACGTCGACCCCGGGCGGACGCTGCCCATCCAGCCGCGGCTGGACTCCGACGAGCCGGCCTTCGAGCCCTGCTACGCCGCCGCCCGCGACCGCCGTGAGCTGCACTTCGACTACCGCCGTCCCGACGAGGACACCCCCGCCCGCCGCCGGGTGCAGCCGTGGGGCGTGGTGGCCTGGCACGGCCGCTGGTACCTCGTCGGCCTCGACCTCGACCGGCAGGCCCCCCGGGTGTTCCGGCTCTCCCGGGTGGTCGGCACGCCGAAGGCGAGCGGCCCGGACAACGCCTTCGAGCCGCCGGCCGACCTCGACCTCGCCGCCCTGGTCGCCCGGCAGTCCGACCGCTCCGGCGGGGGTGGGGAGCACCTGGTGGTCGTCCGCGCCCGGCCGGGCACCGCGGTCGGGCTGCGCCGCTGGGCGCAGCCGCTGGGTGCCGGGGACGACGGCGAGGACCGGCTGCAGCTGCGCACCACCGAGCCGGGGCGGCTGGCCGACCAGCTGGCCTCCTTCGGCCCGGACGTGGTGGTCGAGGCGCCGGCGGAGGTGCGGGCGGCGGTCGTCGAGCGGCTGACCCGGCTGGCCGCGATGGGGGACCGGACGTGAGCAGCCCGGCGACCAACGAGCGGATGACCCGGCTGCTGTCGCTGGTGCCCTACCTGACCGCGCGGCCGGAGGGCGTGCCGCTGGCGGAGGTGGCCCGCGACTTCGGCGTCCCCGAGCGGCAGCTGCGCCGGGACCTGGAGCTGCTGTGGATGTGCGGCCTGCCCGGCTACGGCCCCGGTGACCTCATCGACCTGTCCTTCGAGGGCGACCGGGTGCGGGTCACCTTCACCGCCGGCATGGTGCGGCCGCTGCGGCTGACCACCGACGAGGCCGTGGCCCTGGTCGTCGCGCTGCGCACCCTGCTGGAGCTGCCCGGGCTGGCCGAGCAGGACGCGGTCGGCCGGGCGCTGGCGAAGGTGTCGGCCGCCGCCGGGCACGCCGCCGAGCGGGTCACCCCGGTGGCGCTGTCGGTCGACGCCCGGGAGCAGGCGCTCGCCGTCGTCCGGGAGGGGCTCGAGCGGGGGCGGGCGCTGCACCTGCACTACTACGTGCCCACCCGCGACGAGCGCACCGAGCGCACCGTCGACCCGATGCGGCTGCACCTGGTCGACGGCCGCTGGTACCTGGAGGCGTGGTCGCGGGAGGTCGCCGGCGTGCGGCTGTTCCGGCTGGACCGCATCGACGAGGTCCGGGTGCTCGACGAGCCGGCCGCCCCCCCGCCGCAGGCCGCGCCCCGTGACATCGCCGCCGGGGTGTACCAGCCCGCCCCCGACGCGCCGGTGGTGCGGCTGCGGCTGGCCCGCACCGCCCGTTGGGTGGCCGAGTACTACCCGGTGGAGGACGTCCGCGAGGTCACCGACCCGCCCGGCGGGCTGGCCGTCGCGCTGCGCACCGCCGACCTGGCCTGGGCCCGCCGGCTGGTGGCCTCCCTGGGCGGCGCGGCCACCGTCGACGAGCCCGTCGAGCTGGCCGCGGCGGTGGCGGCCGACGCCCGCGCCGCGCTGGCCCGCTACGGGGTCGAGGGCGCCGCGTCCTAGGGTCGTCGTCGTGCTGTGGGTCGTGTGGATCGCCGTCGTCGTGCTGTCCCTGGTCGTGCTCGGCGTGCTCGTGCACGGTCTGCTCGGCGCCGGCCGGCGGCTGGCCCGCGAGCTGGAGGGCGCCGAGCAGGACGTGCGACCCTTCCTCGAGCAGGCGCAGGCCACCGCGGCCCGGGCGGCGGCGCTGCAGCGAGGCGAACAGCGCCCGCACACCGGGTGAACGGACGATCCCCCCAGGTCGAGGGGGCCGAACCAGGGGGAGCCCGGCGTAGCATTCTCCTCGCCCGACGTGACCTGGAGGATGCATGAACCTCGGCCCGCTCGAGATCGGCCTGATCATCCTGGCCGTCCTGCTGCTGTTCGGCTACAAGAAGCTGCCCGACGCCTCGCGCTCGCTGGGCCGCTCGCTGCGCATCTTCAAGGGCGAGATGAAGGGCATGAAGGACGACGACACCCGCACCCCGGCGGGTGCACCGGCGGCCGCCGCGGTGGTGCCGCCGGCCCCGGCCCAGCTCGACGCCGCCGACCGTGACCGTCGGGCGCAGCTGGAGGCCGAGGCGGCCGCGGCCGAGGCGCGCGCGGCCGAGCTGCGGGCGCGCGCCGCGCGCCCCGGCGTCGCCGACCCCCGCTGAGCGCACCCGGGAGCAGGGACGTGAGCGGGTCCTCCGCGCGGCTGCCGCGCCGCCGGCGCCGGCGACCGCCCCGGGACCCCGAGGCGACGATGTCCCTCGTCGCCCACCTCACCGAGCTCCGCAACCGCATCGCCAAGGCGCTGCTGGCGCTGGCGCTGGGCACCGTCGTCGGGTTCCTCTGGTACGACCACGGGCTGCTGGCCTTCCTCAGCGCGCCCTACTGCTCGCTGCCGGCCGAGCTGCGCTTCCAGGGCGACGAGAACTGCCGTCTGGTCGTGCTCGACGTGTTCGGCGGCGTGCTGCTGCGCCTGAAGATCGGCCTGATCGCCGGGGCCGTGCTGTCCTCGCCGTTCTGGCTGTGGCAGCTGTGGGCGTTCATCACCCCGGGCCTCAAGCGCAACGAGAAGCGCTACGCGGTCACCTTCGTCGCCGCCTCCACGCTGCTGTTCGCCCTCGGCGCGGTGCTGGCCTACGTGACCCTCTACAAGGGCCTGGAGCTGCTGCTCGAGCTCGCCGGTGACGAGGTGGCCTTCCAGCTGACCGCGCCGGACTACCTCGGCTTCGTGATCAGCCTGCTGGTGGCCTTCGGGCTGAGCTTCGAGCTGCCGCTGATCGCGATCGCGCTGAACCTGGTCGGCGTCCTGTCGCACGCGGCACTGGCGAAGAGCCGGCGCTGGATCTTCTTCCTGACCATCGTGTTCGCCGCGTTCGTCACCCCCACGCAGGACCCGTTCACCATGCTGGCCATGGCGCTGCCGATGGTGGTGCTGTTCGAGCTGGCCATCCAGGTCGCCCGGGTCGTGGACAAGCGGCGGGCCAAGCGCGACGCGCTCGAGCACTTCCACGGCCTCTCCGACGACGAGGCCTCCCCGCTCGACGCCCGGCCCTCCCGGCTGGACGCGACCCCCACCCCGCAGGCGGAGCTCGCGGCCGACGACGCCGCGCCGGCCGACCGGCCGGGCGCCCGCTCCCGCTGAGGGCGCACCGCTCCGCCTGCGGGGATCAGCGGGGGAGGGCGGGGTCCGGCGGCACCGCGGCCAGCGCCTCGACCAGCCGGCGGCGCGGTGGGCCGACCGGCGCTCCCGGCGGCGGGCCGGCCGGGCGCTCGATGGCGGCCTCCCGCGGCAGGCCCGAGCTCAGCACTCCGCTGTCGCCGGCGGTGACCGGACTGTCGCGCCGGTGCTCGGCCCGGGGCGCCGGCCGTCCGGGCAGCCAGCCCTGGGCCAGCATCTCGGCGACCCGGGGGCGCACTGCGGTCAGGGCGGCAGGCGGGTCGACCATGTGCATGTGCCGCAGCACGGCCCGACCCACGACGGGATCGGCGCCGGCGGCGGCCAGCACGAGCAGGTGGGGAACCGGCTGCTGCCCGGCCGGCGGGCCGGTCATCGGCGGGCGGCCGTCGCGCACGTTGCGCCACGCCTGAGCCCGTGCCACGTCGGTCATCCGGGCGTCGTCGAACCAGGCGCGCAGCTCGCCGTCGACCCAGGCGTCGACCTCCGACCGCCATGCGCCGGCGTCGTCCGGGGCGGCGGCCACGGCGCTGACCAGCCGCAGCGCGTGCGTCACCGCCAGCGACAGGCCCCGGCCGAAGTGCGGGTTGGTGGTGCACACGACGTCGGCGAGGGGGACCAGTCCCAGCGGGGCGGTGTCGTCGAGGGTGCGGAAGATGCTGCGCAGGCCACTCATGACCATGACCGGGGAGACGGCCTCGGCCCGCGCGGGCTCGGTCCACTCCGCGGCCAGGGGCACCACCTGCGTCGCCGCGTCGAAGACGGCCTGCCCCCGCAGCGGCGCCAGCTCCGGGTCGTCCGGCAGGCGGGTGAAGCACACGGAGAACGTGCCCCCGTCGTGGGGGAACACCAGCAGCGCGTAGCCGTCGCCCTCGGCCACCGAGATCACGTTCCGGTTCACCGTGCCGAACCCGGCACCGGGCCTCAGCCGGTAGCGGCGGGAGACGTACACCTCGTCGGCCGGCGCGTCGACCACCTCGCGCAACCAGGGACGGGAGAGCCGTCCCCGCCGGCCGGTGGCGTCGACGACGAGCTCGCCGGGCAGCAGGGAGCCGTCGGCGAGACGGACCCCGCACGCCCGGCCGCGGTCGACGGCGACCTCGCGGACGGCGGCGTCGACCCGCTGCACTCCCGGCTCGGCCTCCACCGCGGCGCGCAGCACCCACTCGAGCGTGCTGCGCCGGCACCACAGGGCGGTCAGGCCGTCGGGCAGGTCCACCGGGCAGGCGCCCCGTGCCATCAGCGCCGCGAGGACGTCGGGCAGCGCGGCCGCCAGCTCTCCGTACAGCCGGGCCAGGAAGGCGTGCGGCTGGTGGAACTGCGCGACGCCGCGCCGCTCCCAGGCCTCCACGCCCGCCACGTCCCCGGGTGGCGGGGTGGTGTCCCGGTCGACGAGCCCGACCCGGTGCCCCTGACGGGCGAGGGCGAGAGCCGCCGTGAGCCCGGCGATGCCGGCACCGGCGATGACGACCTGCATGACTCCTCCTGGGATGGGCGGCAGGAACTCACCCGGTCCGCGGGGAAGTCGACCGGTGAGGTCTTGATCGAGATCGGTCGGGCGGCGACATCATGCACCCGCACCGGTCGGGTGTCCCAGTGCCCGCGGCGGCTGGAGCTGCGAAGATGCACGAACGTGTCACAGAGCCCGGCTCCGACCGGCGGGGAGGCGCGGTGGACACCGGCGCGGGGACCAGGATCGACGTCGCCGTCCTCGTCAGCCCGGCCGCCGGGCGGGGCCGGACCCGGCTGGTCTCCGGCGCGGTCCTCGACGCGCTGACCCGCGGCGGGCTGGCCCCGCGGGTGCTCGACGCGTCCACCCGGGACGCCGCCGAGCGGGCCGCCGCCGGGGCCGTGGCGGCGGGCACCGGGGCGGTGGTGGCCGTCGGCGGGGACGGCGCCGCGCACGCCGCGCTGCAGGCGGTCGCGGGCACCGGCACGCCGCTGGCGGTCGTCCCGGCCGGCACCGGCAACGACCTGGCGCTGGCGCTGGGCGTGCCGCCCGAGCCGGTGGCCGCCGCCACCGCGGCCGCCGCCGACCTGCGCGGGGGAGAGGTGCGCCCGGTCGACGCCGGCCGGGCCGGGGGCCGCTGGTGGGCCACGGTGCTGTGCTGCGGGTTCGACTCCGCGGTCACCGACCGGGCCCACCGGCTGCGCTGGCCGCGCGGCCCGCGCCGCTATGACGTCGCGATCCTCGCCGAGCTGGCCCGGCTGCGGCCCCGCGAGGTGGTGCTCACCCTGGACGGGGCGGCGCGGACGGTGCCGGTCACGCTGGTCGCCGTCGGCAACACCGCCTGGTACGGCGGCGGCATGCGGGTGTGCCCGGCCGCCGACCCCGCCGACGGGCTGCTCGACGTCACCGTGGTGGGTCCGGTGTCGCGGCGGGAGCTGGTGCGGACCCGGCCGCGGCTCACCGCCGGCACGCACGTCGAGCACCCGGCGGTCACCGTGCACCGCGCGGCCCGGGTGGAGCTGGCGGGGACCGGGCTCACCGCCTGGGCCGACGGGGAGCCGGTGGCGGCGCTGCCGGTGGTCGCCGAGGCGGTGCCCGGCGCGCTGCGAGTGCTGGGCAGCGGCCGTGGGGGCGGCGCCACGATCAGGTGACCTGATCGTGGCGCGTCCTCCCGCACGGTGGGCGGTGAGGGAGGACGCGCTGTGGTGAGGGAGGACGCCGTTCCGCCGCGCCGACGCCCGTCCGTTATCCCCAACGGTCGATCGCAATCGGCCGACGCGGCGGCCCGCCGGGGGAGCGCCTAACGTGGAGCACATGTCCAGCCCCGCCGAGCGGTACGCGGCTGCCCGGCGGCGCAGCGCGCACCCGACCCTGGCCGACTTCACCGCCGGGCTGGGGTTCTCCCTCGACCCGTTCCAGGTGGAGGCCTGCGAGGCGCTCGACGAGGGCGCCGGGGTGCTGGTGTGCGCCCCCACCGGGGCCGGTAAGACCGTCGTCGGCGAGTTCGCGGTGCACAGGGCGCTCGCGGAGGGCCGCAAGGCGTTCTACACGACGCCGATCAAGGCGCTGTCCAACCAGAAGTACAACGACCTGGTCGACCGCTACGGCGCCGACCGGGTCGGCCTGCTCACCGGCGACAACGCCGTCAACGGCGACGCGCCCGTGGTGGTGATGACCACCGAGGTGCTGCGCAACATGCTCTACGCGGAGTCCCCGGCCGTCGACGGCCTCGGCTACGTGGTCATGGACGAGGTGCACTACCTCGCCGACCGCTTCCGCGGCGCGGTGTGGGAGGAGGTGATCATCCACCTCCCGCAGTCGGTGACGCTGGTGTCGCTGTCGGCGACGGTGAGCAACGCGGAGGAGTTCGCTGACTGGCTGGTCACCGTGCGCGGGCACACCCGGGTCGTCGTCAGCGAGGTGCGGCCGATCCCGCTGTGGCAGCACATGCTCGTCGGCAGCCGGGTGTTCGACCTGTTCAGCCTGCGGCCGGCCGCGCACGCCGCCGAGCAGGGCGGGGACCCGCGCCAGCAGTCCACCCGGGAGCGCGGCGCCAGCGTCGTCGACCCCGAGCTGGTGCGCTACGTGCGCGAGTACGAGCGGCGGCTGGACACCTGGGGCGGCGGCAACGGCGGCAGCCGCCGCGACCGCGACTGGCACCGGCCGCGCTACCGGCCGCCGGCCCGGCCGGATGTGGTCGAGCGGCTCGACCGGGCCGGGCTGCTGCCGGCGATCACCTTCATCTTCAGCCGCAACGGCTGCGACGCCGCCGTCGCCCAGTGCCTGCAGTCCGGGCTGCGGCTGACCGACGAGGCCGAGCGCGCCGAGATCGCCCGCATCGTCGACGAGCGCACCGCCGGCCTGCCCGACGAGGACCTGCACGTCCTGGGCTTCTGGGAGTGGCGCGAGGGGCTGCTGGCCGGGATCGCCGCCCACCACGCCGGGCTGGTGCCGGCGTTCAAGGAGACCGTCGAGGAGTGCTTCGTGCGCGGCCTGGTCAAGGCCGTGTTCGCCACCGAGACCCTCGCGCTGGGCATCAACATGCCCGCCCGCACGGTGGTGCTCGAGCGGCTGGTCAAGTGGAACGGCGAGGCGCACGTCGACGTCACGCCGGGGGAGTACACCCAGCTGACCGGGCGGGCCGGGCGGCGCGGCATCGACGTCGAGGGGCACGCGGTCGTCGTCTGGGCGCCGGGCATGGACCCCTCGGTGGTCGCCGGGCTGGCCAGCACCCGCACCTATCCGCTGCGGTCGAGCTTCCGGCCGAGCTACAACATGGCGGTCAACCTGGTCGGCTCGTTCGGCCGGGCCCGCGCCCGGGAGCTGCTGGCCTCCTCCTTCGCCCAGTTCCAGGCCGACCGCTCGGTGGTGGGGCTGGCCCGGCAGGCCGCGCGGTCCGAGCGCGACGCCGAGCGGTTCGCCGCGGAGATGGCCACCGAGGGCGGCGACGTGCTCGCCTACGCCCGGCTGCGCCGCGAGATCGCCGACCGGGAGCGGGAGCTGTCCCGCGACTCGGCGGCCAAGCGCCGGATGGAGGCCGCCGACGCGCTGGCCGCGCTGCGCCCCGGCGACGTGATCCGGGTGCCCTCGGGCCGCCGGCAGGGCCTGGCCGTCGTGCTGGACCCGGGGATCACCGACCTGGCCGATCCCCGGCCGCTGGTGCTCACCGAGGACAAGTGGGCCGGCCGGCTGGGCAGCGTGGACTTCCCGACGCCGGTCACCGCGCTGGCCCGGGTGCGGGTGCCGCGGAACTTCAACCACCGCAGCCCGCACGCCCGCCGCGACCTGGCCTCCACGCTGCGCACCGCCCGCCTGGAGAACGACCTGGGCGCCCGGCGGGTCAAGCACCGCTCGGCCGCCGCCGACGACCCGGTGCTGGCCGACCTGCGCCGGGCGGTGCGCAACCACCCGGTGCACGCCCTGCCCGACCGGGAGGAGCGGGTCCGCTTCGCCGAGCGGTACCTGCGGGCGGTCGCCGACGCCGAGGCCACGCACCGCAGGATGGCCGAGCGCACCGGCTCGCTGACCCGGCAGTTCGACCGCACCTGCGACGTCCTCGAGGAGCTGGGCTATCTGGTGCCCGAGCCGGCGCCGCTGGTGCCGGTCGGCAGCGACGAGGTCGCGGCGGTCGACGACGTCCCGCGGGTCACCGAGGAGGGCCGCCGGCTGGCCCGTATCTGGTCGGAGGGCGACCTGCTCGTCGCCGAGTGCCTGCGCGCGGGCGCCTGGCGGGGTCTGGGTCCCGCCGAGCTCGCCGCGGCCGTCTCCACGCTGGTGTTCGAGGCGCGCCGGGAGACCCCGGGACAGCCGGCCGTGCCGGGCGGGGCGGTGGCGGCCGCGATCGGCGAGATGCGCCGGATCCGCTCCCGGCTGCAGGACGTCGAGCTCGACCGCGGCCTGCCGGCAACCCGCGACCTGGACCTGGGGTTCGCGTGGGCGGCGTACCGGTGGGCCGACGGGCAGACCCTCGACCGGGTGCTCGCCGGCGCCGAGCAGGCCGGCACCGAGCTCTCCGGCGGCGACTTCGTCCGGTGGGCGCGCCAGCTGGTCGACGTGCTCGACCAGCTGGCGAAGGTGGCCGACGACGCGGTGGCGGGGGTGGCGCGGGCCGCGGTGGGCCGGATCCGGCGCGGCGTGGTGGCGGTCGCCGTCAGCGGCTGACCCGGGCGGGCCGGCCGCGGCGCGCGGCGGCCGTGCGGGCCGTCCGGTGGGGCACAATCGCCCCGCTCCCGTGACGCAGTGTCATGGGAGGACCCGGATGGGTCGACGGGAACGAGCAGGAGCGACGATGACCAACCCCCCGCAGGGTGGCCAGCCGGGGCAGTACGGACAGCCGGGGCAGTACGGCCAGCAGCCGGGACAGCCGGGCCGGTACGGGCAGCCCGGGCAGTACGGCCAGCCGGGAGGGCAGTACGGGCAGCCCGGGCAGCAGCCCGGCCAGTACGGGCAGCCCGGGCAGTACGGCCAGCAGCCCGGCCAGTACGCGCAGCCCCAGTACGGCCAGCAGCCCGGGCAGTACGGGCAGCCGGGGCAGTACGGGCAGCCGGGGGGCTACGGGCAGCCGGGCTTCGGCCAGCAGCCGAAGAAGTCGCGGACCGGGCTGATCGTGGGCCTGGTGGCGCTCGCCGTCGCCGTGATCGCCGCGGCCGTCGTGCTGCCGCTGGTGCTGAGGCAGGACGTCCTCGACGGCAGCCGCGCCGAGCGCGACATCGCCGAGCAGTTCGGCGAGACCTTCGGCGTGGGCATCGAGGTCAGCTGCGAGCAGGAGATGGTGGTGGAGAACGGCGCCACCTACGAGTGCTCGGGCACCACCGAGGACGACGAGGACGTGGCGATCCGCGTCGCGATCACCGACGAGGACCCCGCGGCCTACACCTGGGACGTCGCCTGAGGGACGTCGCCTGAGGGACGTCGCCCGAGGGACGTCGCCCGGGCGGACCCGTCCCGGCTGACCGGCCCCGCCGGCCGGCGTCCTCAGTCGAGGACGCCGGCCGGCCAGCCCAGCGCGGCGCCCAGCCGCCCCAGCGACGAGCGCAGCCCGTGCGCCTCGGCCAGCCCCGCCAGCGCCGCGGCGTCGGCCGGCCGGCGGGGGAGCGACCCCTCGACCGCCGGCAGGTCGATGTCGCGGGCCACGGCCACCACCACCGGCGCGGCGTCGAGGTACTCCGCGCCGGCGTGCAGCCGCTTGAGGACCGCTCCGGTCAGCGGCGCGCTCGGCACCACCGTCCGGGCCGCAGCCGCGCGGATGCCGGCCAGGTCGCCGAACTCGCTGACCAGAGCCGCGGCCGTCTTCGCGCCGATGCCGGCCACCCCGGGCAGCCCGTCACTGGGGTCGCCGCGCAGCACCGCGAAGTCGGCGTAGGCGCGGCCGGGGATGCCGTACTTGGCGGTCACCGCGGCCTCGTCGACCACCTCGATGTCGGTGATGCCGCGCGCGGTGTAGAGCACCCGGACGCCGCGGGCGTCGTCCACGAGCTGGAACAGGTCCCGGTCGCCGGTGACGACGTCGACCGGCCCGCGGGCGCGGGTGGCCAGCGTGCCGATGACGTCGTCGGCCTCGTAGCCGGGCGCCCCGACGCGGGCGATGCCGGCCGCGGCCAGGACGTCGACGAGCACCGGCACCTGCGGGCCGAGCTCGTCGGGGGTCTCCTCGCCGCCGTCGGGGGAGAGCCGGTGCGCCTTGTACGACGGCAGCGCCGCGACCCGGAACGCCGGCCGCCAGTCGTCGTCCCAGCAGGCCACCAGCCGGTCGGGGGCGTGCGCGGTCAGCAGCCGGGCGGTCATGTCCAGGAAGCCGCGGACGGCGTTGACCGGCCGCCCGTCGGGCGCGGTCACGCTGGTCGGGACGCCGTAGAACGCCCGGAAGTAGAGGCTGGCGGCGTCGAGCAGCATCGTGGTCACGGGCGGGGACGGTAACGGCCGGGGAAACCGGCGGGGGAGCGGTCGGAGCCCGGGGTTAGTGTCCGGGCGTGGCAGACAGCACGGGGGCCCTCGTCAGCACCGACCGCGTGTACGCCGCGCGCGCCGTGGCCGCGGAGGTCGGCGCCGACGTCCTGGTCCTCACCCCGGGGTCGGACCTGCGCTACCTGTGCGGCTACCACGCGCACGCGATGGAGCGGCTGACCGCGCTGGTCGTGCCGCGCCGCGGTGAGCCGCTGCTGGTGGTGCCGCGGCTGGAGGCCCCGATGGTCGACGCCAGCCCGGCCGGCGCGCTGGGCCTGGACCTGGTCGCCTGGGACGAGACCGACGACCCGTTCGCCGTCGTCGCCCGCGAGGTGACCGCCCGGCTGGGCAGCACACCCACCCGGGTCGCCGTCGGCGCCCGCACCTGGGCCGAGCACGCCCTCGGGGTGCACCGCGCGCTGCCCGGCTCGGTGCTGGAGCTGGCGACGCCGGTGCTCGACCGGCTGCGCATGGTCAAGACGCCGGCCGAGGTCGAGGAGCTGGCCGCCGCCGGCGCGGCGATCGACCGGGTGCACGCGCGGATGGCCGAGTGGCTGCGGGTGGGCCGCACCGAGGCCGAGGTGGGCGCCGACATCGCCGCGGCGATCCTCGCCGAGGGGCACGTGGGCGTGGACTTCACCATCGTCGGCTCCGGGCCCAACGGCGCCAGCCCGCACCACGAGCTCTCCGACCGGGTGGTGCAGGCCGGCGACGTCGTCGTCGTCGACATCGGCGGGGAGACGGCCACCGGCTACCGCTCGGACTGCACCCGCACCTACGTCGTCGGCGCGGAGCCCCCGGCCGGGGTCGCCGAGTGGTACGCCGTGCTGCAGGACGCGCAGGAGGCCGCCGTGGCCGCCGTCCGGCCCGGCGTGACCGCCGAGCAGGTCGACGCCGTCGCGCGCGACCGGATCACCGCGGCCGGGTGGGGCGAGCACTTCATCCACCGCACCGGGCACGGCATCGGGCTGGACACCCACGAGGCGCCCTACATCGTGGCGGGCAACGACCTGCCGCTGGAGGCGGGCATGGCCTTCTCCGTCGAGCCGGGCATCTACCTCGCCGGCCGCGCCGGCGCCCGCATCGAGGACATCGTCGTCTGCACCGACGAGGGCGTGCGCGTCCTCAACCGGGGCCCCCGTGCGCTCGGCGTCCTCCCCGGCTGAGCCGGGCGGGGAGCACCCCGCCGCGCCCGACGTCGACCGGGCGCTGCTGGCCGCGCTGGCCCGCGACGGGCGGGCGAGCTACACCGAGCTCGCGGAACGGGTCGGGCTGTCGGTGTCGGCGGTCCACCAGCGGGTGCGCCGGCTCGAGCAGCGGGGGCTGATCACCGGCTACCGCGCCGCGGTCGACGCCCGCCGGGTCGGGCTGGGGCTGACCGCCTTCGTGTCGATCACGCCGCTGGACCAGGCGCGGGCCGACGACGCCCCGGGGAAGCTGGTGCACCTGGACGCGATCGAGGCCTGCTACTCGGTGGCCGGGGTGGAGAGCTACCTGCTCAAGGTGCGGGTGGCCTCGCCGGAGGCGCTCGAGGCCCTGCTGCGCGAGATCCGGACGACGGCCAACGTGAGCACCCGGACCACCGTGGTCCTGTCGACCTTCTACGAGGACCGCCCTCCCGTCTGAGTCCGGAGGACCGGGTGTCCGATCTCGGCGTGGCCCGCGGGGTCGGCGAGCACCTGCCCGGCACGCTGCTCGCCCTGGGCGCGGCGCTGCTGTTCGGGCTGGGCTCGGTGCTGCAGCACGAGGCGGCCGCCCGGGCCGCGGCCGGCGGGCGGCTGCGCCTGCGGGCCCTGGTCCGGCAGCGCACCTGGGTGCTGGGCCAGGCGGCCACCACGAGCGGCACCGGGGCCCAGGTCGCCGCACTCGCGCTGGCCCCGGTGGCGCTGGTGCAGCCGCTGCTCGCCGGCCAGCTGGTGGCCGCCCTCGGGGTGCGCGCGGAGCGCACGCGGCGGTCTCCGTCCGGGAGGGAGTGGCTGGGCGCCCTGCTCACCGTGGGCGGGCTGGCGGTGTTCGTCGTGGCGGCCTGCCCGGGCCGCGCGGTGGCCGGCGGGCCGCCGCCCGCGTGGACCTCGGTGGCCGCCGTCGTGGTGGTCACGCTGGCCGTCGCGCTCACCGCCCGGCTCGGCCCGGGCCGGGGTGCCGCGCTGGCCTGCGGCGTCACCGGCGGCCTGGCCGCCGGCGTGGCCGCGGTGCTGGTCTCGGCGGCGCTCGGCGTGCTGTCGGCCGACGGGCCGGCCGCCGCGCTCCTCCGGCCCGAGCCGTGGGGCGCCGTCGTGGCGTCGGTGGTCTCCCAGCTGGGCGCCCAGCAGGCCTACGGGCGCGGGTCGCTGAGCTGGTCGCTGCCCGCGCTGGTGGTGTTCGACCCGCTGGCCGCGGTGCCGGCGGCACGGCTGCTGCTGGGGGAGCACCTCGAGCCCGGTCACGCGACGGTGTGGGGTCCGGCCGGGCTGCTGGCCGTCGTCGGGGTCGTCCTGCTCACCCGCGGCGGCGGATCCCAGGCGGACGACGTGAGGTGAGTCGGCCGTCGCCCGACCCTGTCGCCTCCTTGACCGTTATCCCCAATTGACCGTCAACAACGAACCGATGACACGACCCAACAACGACGCACCGGCTGGACATCCGATCGAACGTGTGTTCGCATCCCGGGGTGCGCTGGGACGGGCAACGGCTGGACGCCGACGACGGGACGCTGCTCCCGGGCATGCCCAGCGCCCGTGGGCTGCTGCGCAGCGTGCAGGTGCCCGAGTTCCCGGGTGTGACGCTGCACGAGGTGCTGTCCCGGTCGGCGCTGAACAAGGTCCCCGAGGGCTCGCGGATGCCGTTCGCCTACACGATCAACCCGTACCGGGGCTGCCTCCACCGGTGCATCTACTGCTATGCCCGCTCGTCGCACGAGTGGCTGGAGCTCGACAGCGGTCACGACTTCGACACCCAGATCGTGGTCAAGACCAACCTGGGCGAGGTGCTGCGGCGGGAGCTGGCCCGGCCGTCGTGGCGCCGCGAGCACGTGGCGCTGGGCACCAACACCGACCCCTACCAGCGCGCCGAGGGGCGCTACCGGCTCATGCCCGGCGTCATCCGGGCGCTGGCCGACTCGGGCACGCCGTTCTCGATCCTCACCAAGGGGACGCTGGCCCGCCGCGACCTCCCGCTGCTGAACGGCGCCGCCCGCGACGTGCCGGTGGGCTTCGGGGTGTCGCTGGGCATCTGGGACGACGAGCTGCACGCCTCCCTCGAGCCGGGCGTGCCCTCGCCGCGGGCCCGGCTCGACCTGGTCCGCGCGGTCACCGACGCCGGCCTGCCGTGCGGGGTCTTCCTGGCCCCGGTGCTGCCGGGCCTCACCGACCGGCTCGCCGACCTCGACGCCGCCCTGGAGGCGATCGCGGCCGCCGGCGCCACCGGGGTCACCGTCGTGCCGCTGCACCTGCGCCCGGGCGCCCGGGAGTGGTTCTCCGCCTGGCTGGCGCGCGAGCACCCGGCGCTGGTGCCGCGATACCGGCAGCTCTACCGGGGCGGGGCCTACGTGCCGCCGGAGTACCGCTCGTGGCTGGCCGAGCGGATCGCGCCGCTGCTGCGCCGGCACGGCCTCGACCGCCACACGGGCGGACAGGCGCGGGAGGGCCGGCCGCCGTCGGGGGTGCCCGGCGACGAGGCCTCGTTCCCGGCCGGCAGCCTGCCGCCGCCGCGGGACGACCGGCCGGTGACCGGCCGCCGGAGGAGGACCCGCCCCGCGGCCCGCGACGAGGCCGTCCCCGGGCAGCTGGCCCTGCTCTGACGGGCCGCCCGGCAGGGGAGGGGAGGGGTCAGCGGCCCGCCGGGGCGGGCGCGCCGGCCCCGCGGTTGGCCCGCGCGGCGCGCTCGGCGCGGACCGCGCCCCGGGGGGCGACGGGCTCGGCGCCGGCCGCCAGCGCCAGCCGGCGGTAGGAGTCGTAGGACAGCGTCTCGTAGACCGCCGCCAGCGCCTCGGCCTGCTGCCGGCGCCGCCCGGCGGTGGTGCCCCGCAGGTGCAGCGCGGTGCGGACGGCGTGCTTGGTGAAGGTCACCTGCAGCGCCTGGCTCGACAGCCGCCCGCCGACCTCCGAGGTGAAGCCCGGCCCGCGGCGCAGTGCCGGCAGTACCCACGGGCTGGCCGCCAGCGCCGGGAACCGGTTGCGGACGGTCTCCCAGGCGTGCCACGCGGTCAGCGCCCCCGGGACCGCCCACTCGCCGTCGTCGGTGCGCACCAGCAGCCGCCGGCTCGTGGGGTGGACCTGGTCGCGGCGCAGGTCGCGGAAGGTGCCCACCGGCGCGGGCCAGTGCAGCGCGATCGCACACCACACCACCGTGCGCAGGTGCTCGGGCTGCTCGCCCCGTACCTCGGTCAGCGGCCGCAGGTCGAGCGTGCGGGGATCGGGCTCGGGAGTGGGCGGCGTGGGCAGGGGGACCCCGCCGTAGCGGGCGACCTTGCTGTACAGCGTGACCGTGGCCGGTTTCCAGCCGCGAGCCGCGGCGACGTCGTCCATGCCGCCGGTGGCGAGCTCCTCGGGCCCGAGGCCGAGTTCCAGTGCGGCGTCGACGAGCCGGCGCCACTGCACCGCGTAGCCCTCGGGCGACTCCAGCCGGGCCCACTCGCGCGCCGCGGGCACCGACGGCATCTCCGGCAGCGGCCCCTGCCACGTCTTGCTCACCCCGTCATGTTAGCCGTTATCCCCAACAAATGTCCATTCGGCCACGGACAGAGCCACAAACCCACACCGAGGACGACGGGGAAGGAGCGCTCGCGGTCAGCCGAGCAGGGCGAGCAGGCCCGCCCCGCCACTGCCGGAGGTGCCGCGGGCATCGGGCAGGCCGGCCGCCGTGGCGCCCGTCCCGGCCGCGGACCCGGCCGTCGTCCGCCTGCCGCCGGGGGAGTCCTGCACGCGCGGCCACCCGGTGACGAGCATGCCCGCAGCGACCAGCCCGACCAGGACGCCGACGGCGATCACGGCCCATCCGCCGGCGGCCTGGTCGGGGCGCTGGTCGGCGCGCTGGTCGGCGAGGTACCACCCCATGCCCGCGGCGAGGACGCCGAGCGGCAGGGAGGCGGTGCCGAGGATCCGGCCGAGGGTCACGAGGTCCTCCTGGAGTCGGGGCCGCGGATCCCCACCACGGCACCGGCCCGCCGGGACGGTCGTCCTGCGCCGCCGGTGCCGCGCGCCCACGATGTCCCGGTGCGCACGGTGGGGGTCGAGGAGGAGCTGCTGGTCGTCGACCCGTCGGGGACGCCGGTGCCGCGCGGGCCCGAGGCGTTGGCGGTGGCCTCCCGGCGGGGGGAGGGGGAGACCCCGGAGGAGCACGAGCGCGAGAACGACGCGGCCGACGGCGGGGCGCGGGGCCACCTGGTGCCCGAGCTCAAGCAACAGCAGCTGGAGCTGGGCACCCGGGTGTGCACCGGCCTGGACGAGGTGGACCGGGAGCTGCGCGCCTGGCGTGGCCGGGCCGACGACGCCGCGCAGGCGGTCGGGGCGCGGGTGGCGGCGCTCGCCACCTCCCCGGTCGCCGTCGACCCGGCGCCCACGCCCGGGCAGCGCTACAGCGCGATGGAGGAGACCTTCGGCCTCATCGCCCGCGACCAGCTCACCTGCGGCTGCCACGTGCACGTCTCCGTGGCCGACGACGAGGAGGGCGTCGCCGTCCTCGACCGGATCCGGGTGTGGCTGCCGGTGCTCACCGCGCTGACCGCGAACTCCCCGTTCTGGCTCGGCGCCGACAGCGGCTACGCCAGCTACCGCTCGCAGGCCTGGAACCGCTGGCCCTCCGCGGGGGCCGCCGAGCCCTTCGGCGACGCCGCCGGCTACCACCGGGCCGTCGCCGACCTGGTGGCCACGGAGACGATCGTCGACGCCGGCCAGGTGTACTTCGACGCCCGGCTGTCGCTGACCTGGCCGACGGTCGAGGTGCGGGTGGCCGACGTCGCGCTGCGGGTGGAGGACGCGGTCACCCACGCCGGGCTGGTGCGCGCGCTGGTCGACACCGCGGCGGGAGAGTGGCGGGCGGGCCGGCCGGTGCCACCGGTGCGGGCGGAGCTGCTGCGGGTCGCGGCGTGGCGGGCCGGCCGGTCGGGGACCGCCGGGGACCTCGTGCACCCCCGCACCGGGCGGCCCGCGCCGGCCGTGGACGTCGTCGCGGCGCTGCTCGAGCACGTCGGGCCGGCCCTGGCGGCCGCTGGGGACCGGGAGCGGGTCGCCGACGGCGTCGCCGCGGTCCTCGCCCGGGGCACCGGGGCGGACCTGCAGCGGCGGGTGCACCGGGAGACCGGGGACCTCGCCGCCGTCGTGCGCGCCGCCGTCGACCGGACGCCGGGGGCGTGACCAGGTGGCTCCCAGGCGACCGGGCTATCGTCCGGCCATGTACACCGCGAGCTGGCGGGACGTCGTCCGGCGCGACACCTTCGGGTCCCACCCCGATCGCCGGGACGCGCCCTACCGGCTGGTCGTCCGGGTGACGCTGGTGATCTTCCGGCTGCTGCGGCTCCGCTTCGACGTCCGCGGCTCCGAGCACGTGCCCGCCGCGGGCGGGGCGGTGATCTGCAGCAACCACGTCAGCTACCTCGACTTCACCTTCCTGGGGCTGGCCGCGCTGCCCCGGCACCGGCTGGTGCGCTTCATGGCCAAGGCGTCGGTGTTCGGCCACTGGTTCGCCGGGCCGTTCATGCGGGCGATGCAGCACATCCCGGTCGACCGCACGGCCGGGGCGGCCGCCTTCGAGGCCGCCGTCCGGGCGCTCAAGGACGGCCAGCTGGTCGGGGTGTTCCCCGAGGCGACCATCAGCCAGAGCTTCACGGTCAAGGACCTCAAGGCCGGTGCGGCCCGGATGGCGATCGACGCGGGCGTGCCGATCATCCCGGCCGCGGTCTGGGGTGGGCACCGGGTGGCCACCAAGAAGCGGCCGGTCGACCTGACCCGCGGCCGGGCGGTGACCGTGCTGCTCGGCGAGCCGCTCGTCCCCGAGCCGGGGGAGACCCCCGTGGCGCTGCTGGCCCGCACCCGGGCGGCGATGGAGACCCTGCTCGACGAGGCCCAGCGCACCTACCCCCAGCAGCCAGACGGCCCCGAGGACCGGTGGTGGCTGCCCGTCCACCTCGGCGGCACCGCGCCCACCCTGGCGGAGGCCGCGGCGCGCGACGTCGAGGACGCCGCCGGCAAGCGGGTGCGCACGCGGCGCCGGGCGCGGCTGCGGGCCCGGCTGACCGGCCGACGCCGGCCCCCCGGCGCGGCGGCGTGACCCGGGGCCGGGGTCAGTCGACCACCGGCGGGGCCATCAGCCGGAACGCCTCCAGCTCCACGTCGTACCAGCGGCGCAGCCGGCCCAGCGGCTGCATGCCCAGCCGTCGGCAGACCGCCAGCGAGGCCTCGTTGCCGGGCCGCACGACGGCGTAGACCTCGGGCACCCCGGCGCCGAAGGCGCGCTCGACCACGGCCCGCGCGGCCTCGGTGGCGTAGCCGCGGCCCCAGCAGTCGGGGTGCAGGTGCCAGCCGACCTCCACCTCGCCGACGCCGTCGGGCAGCGGCTTGAGCAGCACGGTGCCGGCGACCAGGGGCGGTTGCCCGCGCACCTCGACCGCCCAGCAGCCGAAGCGGGGGTCGGCGCGGCTCACCTCGGCCCACCGGCCGACCAGTTCCACCGGCCCCACCGACGGGGTACCGCCCAGCCAGCGGGTGACCTCGGGGCGGGCGTAGATGTCGGTGAGCCGGGCCAGGTCGTCGCGGCAGGTGGTCCACGGGCGCAGCCGCAGCCGGGGGGTGAGCAGGTCCCCGTCCGGCACCGGTCCTGCCTACCGCCGCCGGACGGCCCCGGCCACCCGACGGAGGCAGCCGACGCCGTCACCCGGGCGCGGGGCCGCGGCGGGGCGCCGTCATGCTCGGCGCCATGACCGCCGCCGACCTGCTCGTCTCCGACGTCACCGTGGGTGACCGCCCCGGCCGGGCGGTGCTCGTCGTCGACGGGCGGATCGCCTGGCTGGGCGCGGCCGGGGAGGCGCCGCGGGCCGGCCGGGTGCTGGCCGGGCAGGGCGCGCTGCTGACCCCGGCGTTCGTCGACGCCCACGTGCACGCGACCGCCACCGGCCTGGCGCTCACCGGTCTCGACCTCCACTCGAGGTCGAGCCTCGCCGACGCCCTCGCCGCCGTCGCCGCGACGGTGGCCGGCACGCCGCCGGGGATCCTGCTGGGCACCGGCTGGGACGAGACCGGCTGGCCGGAGGGCCGCGGCCTGACCCGCGCCGACCTCGACGCCGTCGTCGGCGACCGCCCGGCGTACCTGGCGCGGGTGGACGTGCACTCCGCGACGGTGTCGACCGCCCTGCTGGACCGGGTGCCCGGCATCGGCGACCTGCCCGGCTTCTCCGCCGACGGGCAGCTGCGCCTGGACGCCCACCACGCCGCCCGGCAGGCCGCCTACGGCGCGGTGACGGCGCCGCAGCGGGCCGCCGCGCAGGCCGCGACGCTGACCGAGGCCGCCCGGCTGGGCATCGGCAGCCTGCACGAGATGGCCGGGCCGGAGGTGTCCAGCGCCGAGGACCTGCGCGCGCTCCTCGCGCTGGCCACCGACCGGCCCGGACCGCGGGTGGTGGGCTACTGGGGCGAGCTCGCCGAGCGCGGCGGGCTCGAGGTGGTGCGCGAGCTCGGCCTGGCCGGCGCCGGCGGGGACCTGTTCTGCGACGGCGCCCTCGGCTCGCACACCGCGGCGCTGCGCTCCCCCTACCGGGACCGGCCCGCCACCGCCGGGGCGCTGCGCTTCGAGCCCGCGCAGCTGGTCGACCACCTGCGGGCCTGCACCGCGGCGGGCGTGCAGGCCGGGTTCCACGTCATCGGCGACGCCGCCGTCGACCAGGTGCTCGACGCCGTCGGCGCGGTGGTCGCCGAGCTCGGGCTGCCCGCCGTGCGCGCCTGCCGGCACCGGCTCGAGCACGTCGAGATGCCCGGTGCCGAGGCGATCGGGCGGATGCGGGACTGGGGGATGGTCGCCAGCGTGCAGCCCGCCTTCGACGCGGCCTGGGGCGGGGACGCCGGCATGTACGCCGAGCGCCTCGGCGTCGACCGGGCCCGGGCGACCAACCCGTTCGCCGACCTGGCCGACGCCGGGGTCGCGCTGGCGCTGGGCAGCGACGCGCCGGTGACGCCGATGGACCCGTGGGGCGGCGTGCACGCCGCGGTCGACCACTCCACGCCCGGTGCGGGCCTGCGCCCCTTCGACGCCCTGGACGCGGCCACCCACGGCGGCTGGCACGCGGTCCGGGCCGAGACCCCGGCCGGGCCGCTGGCGGTCGGCGCCCCGGCCGACCTGGCCCTGTGGGCCACGGGCACCGGGCTGTCGGCGGTGCTCGCCGAGCGCGCCCGGCCCGGCTGCGCCGCCCTGGTGGTGGCCGGTGAGGTGCTGTCGCTGTAGCGGGTGACGTGCGGGGTCCGGTGGCCGCACCCGCGGGGGACGCCGCCGGTCGTGCGGCCGGTCCGGCCGGGTGGGATGGGATGCTGGTCGGCGGACCACGCCGTGGTCCGCGCCCGCGGGTCCCCGCGGGCGTCCAGCCGGGGCCCGGGCCGTGCGTCCGCGGCACGACGTCGCGGGGAGGTCAGCGGTGCCATCAGCAGCCGCGGCGGGCACACTCGACGCCGGCGCCGCCGCCGAGCGCCCCGGCCGTCCGTCCCGGGGGCCGGCCCGGTGGGCGCTGCTCGGGCTGACGGCGCTGGCCGCGGCGGGCGGGGCGGCGATGCTGCTCGCCTTCCCCGGCTGGTCGCTGCTCCCGCTCGCCGTGCTCGGCCCCGCCGCGCTGGCCCTGGCCGTGCACGGGCAGCGGGCCCGGGTCGGCGCCTGGCTGGGCCTGGTCTGCGGGCTGGCGTTCTTCGTGCCGCTGCTGTCGTGGACGGGCATCTACGTCGGCGCGTTCCCCTGGCTGGCCCTGGCCGTCTCCCAGGCGCTGTTCCTGTCCGCCCTGGGCGCGGGGACCGCGGCGGTGTCCCGGCTGCGGCTGTGGCCGCTGTGGACCGCGGCGCTGTGGGTGGCCGTCGAGGCGCTGCGCGGCCGCGTCCCGCTCGGCGGGTTCCCCTGGGGCCGGCTCGGCACCAGCCAGACGGACGGGCCGCTGCTGGCGCTGGCCGCCTACGGCGGGGTCCCGCTGGTCTCCTTCGCCGTGGCCCTGACCGGCACGCTGCTGGCCACGGCGGTGCTGGCCCTGGCCCGCGCCCGGCGTCCCGGGGATCCCGGCCGGCGGGGGCCGGCGGTCCGGACGGCGGCCGCGGCGCTGGCCGGGGTGGCCGTGGTGCCCCTGCTCGGCGCGGCCGCCTGGCTGCCGCTGCCCGGCCCCTCGCTGACCGCGGGCGGCCCCACGCGCACCGTCGCGGTCGTCCAGGGCGACGTCCCCGAGGCGGGCCTGGAGTTCAACGCCCGCCGCCGGGCGGTGCTGGACAACCACGTGCAGCGCACCCTGGAGCTGGCCGAGGCGGTCGCGGCCGGGGACGCCGCGCAGCCCGACCTGGTGGTCTGGCCGGAGAACAGCTCCGACATCGACCCCTACGCCAACGCCGACGCCGCCGCGCAGATCAGCCGGGCCGCCGAGGCCGTCGACGCGCCGGTGCTGGTCGGCGCGGTGGTGCAGGGCCCGGGGGAGTACCTGTCCAACACCGGCATCGTGTGGGACCCCGACACCGGGCCGGGTCAGACCTACGTCAAGCGGCACCCGGTGCCGCTGGCCGAGTACGTGCCCGCGCGGGCGTTCTTCCGCTTCTTCAGCGACAAGGTCGACCTGGTCCGCCGCGACTTCGTGCACGGCACCGAGGTCGGCGTCCTGGACATGGCCGGCGCGCGGGTCGGCGACGTCATCTGCTTCGAGGTGGTCTACGACTCCCTCGTCGCCGACACCGTGGAGGCCGGGGCGGGCATGCTCGTCGTCCAGACCAACAACGCCACCTTCGGCTACACCGACGAGAGCGAGCAGCAACTGGCCGCCAGCCGGCTGCGGGCCGTGGAGTTCGGCCGCACCGTCGTCGTGGCGGCCACCAGCGGCATCTCCGCGGTCGTGGCCCCCGACGGGACGCTGGTCCGCCGCTCGGAGCTGTTCACCTCCGCGGTGTTCGTCGAGGAGGTCGCCCAGCGCGACTCCACCACGGTCGCCCAGCGCCTCGGCGCCGCCCCCGAGTGGACACTGGCCGCCCTCGGCGCCGGCGCGCTGCTCGCCGTCGCCGTCCCCGCGCTGCGCGCCCGCCGGAGCGGCCGGTGAGCGCCCCGCGGGTGCTGGTGGTCATCCCCACCTACGACGAGGTGGAGAACCTCGAACCCGTCCTCGACCGGCTGCACGCCGCGGTCCCCACGGCACACGCGCTCGTGGTCGACGACGGCTCACCCGACGGCACCGGCGAGCTGGCCGAGAAGCTCGCCGCCCAGGACGGGCGGGTGCACGTGCTGCGGCGCACCGAGAAGTCCGGCCTGGGCCCGGCCTACGTCGCGGGGTTCCGCTGGGGCCGCGCGCACGGCTACGACGTGCTGGTCGAGATGGACGCCGACGGCTCCCACCACCCCGAGCAGCTGCCGCTGCTGCTGGCCGCCCTCGACGACGCCGACCTGGTGCTCGGCTCGCGGTGGGTGCCCGGCGGCCGGGTGGAGGACTGGCCGCGCCGGCGGCTGCTGCTGTCGCGGGTGGGCAACCTCTACACCCGCTGGGCGCTGCGGCTGCCGCTGGCCGACGCCACCGGGGGGTTCCGCGCCGTCCGCGGGGAGCTGGTCGACCGGCTGCCCTTCGACGAGGTGGCCAGCCAGGGCTACTGCTTCCAGGTCGACTGGGCCTGGCGGGCGGTGCGGGCCGGCGCCCGGGTGGTGGAGGTGCCGATCACCTTCAGCGAACGCGAGTTCGGCCGGAGCAAGATGACCGCCTCGATCGTTGAAGAGGCGTTGGTGCGGGTCACGTGGTGGGGCCTGCAGGACCGGCTGGCCGACCGGCTGCCGGGCCGGGTCCCCCGCGCCGTGCCGGGACGGGTCCGCGACGGCGGGCGGTCCAGCGAGGTCCGGTAGGCGGACCCGGGCCGCCCGCGAGGCCGGACCGGGGAGAGCCGTGGGACAGGCCGGAGGACGTGCCGTGGGGCACCGGGTGGGACGCCGGGTGCGGGTGCTGGTGGGGCTGTGGGCCCTCGCCGAGGTCGCCGTGTTCGTGCTGGTGGCCGGCTGGATCGGGGTGGGTGCGACGGTGCTGGCCGCGCTGGCCACCACCGTGCTGGGCTGGGCGCTGCTGGCCCGGCAGGGCACGCGGGCGCTGCGCGAGCTGGCCGAGCGCGCACGGGCGAACCGGCCGCCGGGCCGGGCCGCCTCCGACGCCGGCCTGGTCGCCGTCGGCGGGGCGCTGATGGTGCTGCCCGGCTTCCTCGGCGACGTCGTCGGGCTGCTGTGCCTGCTTCCGGTCACCCGGCCGCTGGTGCGGGCCGCGGTCGGCCGCGGGGTGGCGGCGCGGCTGGGACTGCGTCCCGCTGGCCCGGTGCGGGTGCGCAGCGCCCGGGTGCCCGGCGCGGCCTTCCCGCACCCGGGCGGCCCGGTGCGGGTCATCGAAGGGGAGGTCGCCGGCGACCCGGTCGACGGGGAACCGGCCGACACCGGCCGCCGGACGGTCTGACCGGCTGGTCCCGCGCGCAGGTCGTGCGCTGCCTCCGGGTGGGGGCGGAGCACGACCGCGCGGCGCCCGCGCCCCGGCCGCGGACGTGGAACGGCCCCGGTGGGGGGTCCCACCGGGGCCGTTCCGCGTCGTGCGGGGAGTGCGTCAGCTGGCGCGGGTCCGCCGGCCGCGCAGCACCTCGAGGCGCTCGGCCAGGACCTCCTCGAGGTCCTCGACGGAGCGGCGCTCCAGGAGCATGTCCCAGTGGGTCCGCGGCGGCTTGACCTTCTTGGGAGCCGGCTCGGCGCCGCCGACCAGCTTGGCGGCGGAGCCGTCGAACTTGCACTCCCAGGTGTCGGGCACCTCGGCGTCGTCGGCGAACGGCACGGTGAACTGGTGGCCCGAGGGGCACTTGTACTCGACGTACTGGCGCTCGATCGGAGCGGTGTTCCGCTCGGTCTCGTAGCTGACGCTGCCCAGTCGGCTGCCCCGCAGGGAACGCTCGCCCATGGCACACCGTCCTCTCGTGCTGGTGGTGTCGGTCGGGTGTCCTCGTCGCAGCAGGCAGTACCCACCGCGCGGGGAGTCAAGGAGACCAACGACGGATTTCGCGGATAGATTCCGCTGAGTCGGTTCCCCATCATCGCATGGAGTGGTATTGGGGCGCGCACCGCCCCTCGGACGGGGGAGCGGCGCCACTCGGGGAGGGGTCAGGGCAGCTCGAGCTGGCCCGGGCCGGCCGCCGTCGGGCCGAGCTGCCCGAGCACGTGGTGCCGCCGGCAGAGCACCTGGTAGTGCACCTCCGGGCCGGGTGTGGGGTCGGCCTCGGGCACCGGGGTGGGGGCGGTGTCGGCGACGACGACGGTGGCGCCCTCGCGCACCATCTGCCCGTCGACCACCCGGGCGTTGAGCAGCCCCGGCGCGCCGCACCAGCACAGCACCTCGACCTGGATCCGCTGCACGTCGTCGGCCACCTCCAGCAGCCGCTGGGTGCCGGGGAACAGCCGGGCGCGGAAGTCGGTGGTCAGCCCGAAGGCGTAGACGTCGACGTGCGAGGCGTCGACGAGCTCGGCGAGCTGGTCGACCTGCGCCGGGGTGAGGAACTGCGCCTCGTCGACGATCAGGTAGTCCACCCGCCGGCCCCCGGCCCACAGGCTGCGCACCAGCAGGATGAGGTCGGTGCCGGCGTCGACCTCCACGGCGTCGTGCGCCAGGCCCACCCGGGAGCTGATCTGCGGCCGCGCCGACCGGTCCCCCTGGGTCAGCAGCAGCCCCGAGCGGCCCTGCCGGCTCTGGTTGTGGTCGACCTGCAGCGCCAGCGTGGACTTGCCGCAGTCCATCGGGCCGTGGAAGAAGCGCAGGTGCGCCGGGGCGGGAGCGCGCCGGCGGTCCCCGGCGGCCGGGACCGACGCCGGCACGGCGGCCGGACCGCTCACAGCCGCTCGGGCGGGGTGTTGCCGGCGGCCACGACCGCCCGCCGCATCGGCAGGCGGGCCAGCAGCAGGAACCCGGCGACGAAGAACACCAGCAGGCTGATGATCGCGTACCGGTAGGAGCCGGTGAGCTGGTAGGTCAGGCCGAACAGCAGCGGCCCGAGCCAGCTGGTCCCGCGGTCGCTGATCTCGTAGAAGCTGTAGTACTCCGCCTCCCGGCCGGCCGGGATGAGGTGGCTGAACAGCGACCGGGACAGCGCCTGGGTGCCGCCCTGCACCAGCCCGATGACGGCCGCCAGCGCGTAGAACTGCGCGACCGCGCCCTCCTGGAGCCAGTACGCCGCCACCAGCACCGCCGTCCAGGCCACCAGGCAGCCCAGCACGGTGCGTTTGGCGCCGTAGCGGGCGGCCACCCGGCCCAGCCCGAGCGCGCCGAACACGGCGACCACCTGCACCATGAGGATCGCGCCGGTGAGCACCGACTGCGACAGCCCCAGCTCCTCGCTGGCGTAGGTGGCGCTCAGCGAGATCACCGTCTGCACGCCGTCGTTGAACAGCAGGTACGCGCCGAGGAACCACAGCGTCAGCGGGAACGCCCGCATACCCTTCAGCGTCGCCCCCAGCTGCCGGAACCCGCTGGTGGTGGTGCCGTGCCCGGCACCCGGCGGGCGGTCGCGCAGCAGCGAGACGGTGACCAGCGTGAACAGCCCCCACCACAGGCCCGCCGTGGCCAGGCAGATGCGCACCGCCTCGCCGTCGGTGAGCCCCAGCGACTCCGCGCCCAGGAACAGCCCCAGGTGGACGGCGAGCAGCAGCGCCCCGCCGACGTAGCCGAAGGCCCAGCCGCGGCTGGAGACGGCGTCGCGCTCGTCGGGCGCGGCGAGGTCGGGCAGCCACGAGTAGTAGACGACCGTGGCCGCGCCGAAGGCGACGTTGGCCACGACGAACAGTGCCGCGCCCAGCAGGTAGCGCCCGTCGGCGACGAAGAACAGGCAGGTCGCGGCCACCGCGCCCAGGCCGGCCAGCCCACCCAGCAGCCGCCGCTTGCGCCCGGAGCGGTCGGCGACCGCGCCGGTGAGCGGCAGCACGAGCACCTGCAGGATCACCGAGAACGACAGCACGTAGGAGAACCAGCTGCCCGGGGGGATCGACAGCCCCAGGAAGGGCAGCCGGCCGTCGGCGCCGGCGGCGTCCTCGGCCACGCTGGTCAGGTACGGGCCCAGGAAGACCGTGGTGACGCTGGTGTTGAACACCGACATCGCCCAGTCGTAGGAGTACCAGCCGAAGCGCTCGCGGCGCAGCGCGGGGTCGACGGGCCCGGGCGAGGCGTCGACGTCGGGAGCGGTCACCGGCGCAGGGTGCCAAACGCGGCCCGGCAACTCCAGCACCGGCCCGTCACGGGATGTCCGGTCAGGGGACGTCGTCGGGTCGGTGTCCCGCAGGACCGGCTCGAGGTGGTCGGGCAGCGGCGGCGCGGCGTGCGCCAGCCGCGCAGCCGCTGTGCCCACCCGCTCAGCGCGGCACCCACTCGCCGCGGGCCTCGAGGACCTCCTTGAGCATGGCCGGGCGGTCGGTCATGATCCCGTCGACGCCCAGGTCGAGCATCGCCGTCGCCTCCTCGGCGGTATCGACGGTCCAGACGTGCACCTGCAGGCCGCGGGCGTGCGCGGCGGCGACGAACCGCTCGTCGACCAGCGCCCGCCCGCCCAGCTGCAGCGGCACCTGCGCGCACCCGGCCTGCATCCGCACCAGCCCGGCCGCCCGCGGGGAGTACGACGACAGCCGCAGCGCCGCCACGCCGCGGGGACCCAGCGAGGTGCACACCGAGGGCCCGAACACCCGCCGCGCGGCCGCCACCCGGGCGTCGGAGAACGAGCCCAGGCAGATGCGGTCGTGCACGCCCATCCGGTGCACCGTGCGCGCCAGGGGCGCCAGCACGCCGGCGGCCTTGATGTCGAGGTTGAACCGCACGTCGGGCCAGGCGTCGAGCAGCTCCTCCAGCCGCAGCACCGGCTCGCGGCCGCCGATGCGGGCGGTGGCGACCTCGGCCCACGGCAGGTGCTCGATGCGGCCGGTGCGGTCGGTGACGCGGTCCAGCGTGGGGTCGTGGAAGACGACCAGGACGCCGTCGGCGGTCACCCGGACGTCGGTCTCGAGGTACCGGTAGCCCATCGCCACGCAGGCCTCGAAGGCCGGCATGGTGTTCTCCAGGTGCTCGATCGCGCCGCCGCGGTGGGCCATCGCCAGGGGCGTCGGTCCGTCGAGGTAGGCGAACCGGGCGGAGGGCACGGGCGACACGCTAGTGCGGGCGTCCGACACGCCGTCGCGCTGCTTCCCGAGTGTCCCCCGGGCGTGTCACGCGGGACTGTCGGTGGTGCCGTCTAGCGTCCCGACCGTGGCAGAACAGCAGGTCCGCGGCTCGGCCGCGCGCACGGTCCGGAAGGCGGTCAGGACGACGGCGGAGCGTGACCCGGGGCGTCCCGTGGCGGGGGAGACGACGGGGCAGGGGAGTGGCGGTGACCGCCGCTGCGGCTGGTGCCGGCGGGTGCTGCCCCAGGCCGGCTCGGTCGGGCGTCCCCGGCTGTACTGCGGCCAGGCCTGCCGGCAGCGCGCCTACGAGCAGCGCACGGCGACGGCCAAGGCCGGCCTGTCCGACGACGTCGTCCTCGTCAAGCGCGCCGACCTCGACGGCCTGCAGGACCGGCTGTTCCAGCTCCGCTGCGCCCTCGAGGACGTGCAGACCCTGCTCGGCGAGCGGCACACCAAGGCCGAGCTCGAGCAGTCCCTGGCCGACCTGCTGCTCTCCACCGGCCGGCTCGACCGGCTCTGGGTCACCGAGCGCGCCGGCTGAGCCGCCGCCCACGGCCGGTCAGGCGCGGCCGGTCAGTCCGGGTCCTGCGTGTCGTCGTCCTGGTCCTCGGGGTTGCCCTGGTCCTCGTTGCTGTTGTCCGGCAGGTTGTCCTGGGAGTCCTCGGACGGGTCGTTGCCGCTGGTGTTCTCGCTGTCGTCGGTGGTGCCGTCGTTCTGGTCCTGCCCGGCCGCGTTGCAGCCGGTGACCGTGGCGCCGCCTCCGAACAGCGCCAACGCGGTCATCAGTGCGGCGATCGGACGTCGGAGTTCCATGCACCGACCCTAAGCAGCACCCGGGTGCACCGCCCGTCGAACGCGTGATCCCACCCGATTAACGTCACTGTGACGTATTGACGGTGGTGTGGCGGGGTCCGGGGAGTGGTGACCACCGGCCGCCCGGGGTGCGACGACTGCGGGCGATGACGCCGACGGCGGTCCGGAGAGGCCGGGTCGGGCACCGGGTGACCGGGACGGGCGGACGGCGGGCCGGCAGGTCCGCCGGGCTGACGGGACGCCACGGCGGGCGGGACGAGCCCGGGGTCGCCGTCGACGTCGCGGACGGACACGTCGTGGGGCATCTCGCCGGCGCCGCGTCGTCGACGAAGATCCCGCGCAGGACACCGCGGGTCGACGCTGCGGATGCGTTGCGGGCCGACGGGTCCGACGAGCCCCGATCCCGGCGTCCACCCGGGCCGCCGACCACGGATCCTCCGCGCCGATAATTTACATTATGTCAACTCGGCTGGCGAGGACCCCGCTCCACCGGCTCCCCCCGACCGTCACCTGACCGGCTGCAGCCGCACCCGCGGGTCCAGCGCCGCCGCGGCGATGTCGGCGATCGCGTTGGCCACGATGACCGCGGCGATCACCACCGTGGTCAACCCGACCAGCATCGCCCGGTCCCGCCCCTCGATCGCCCCGAGGATCGCCGCGCCCACGCCGGGCATGACGAACACCCCCTCGACGACGATCAGCCCGACGAACAGCTGGCCGAGGTTGGCGGCCACGAAGGTCACCACCGGGGTCAGCGACGGGCGCAGCGCGTGCACCCCGACCACCCGCCGGGCCGGCAGCCCGCGTCCGCGCGCGGCGAGCACGAAGGGCGCCCGCAGGGTGTCCCCCACCTCGGCGCGGGAGATGAGCGCGACGTACCCGGTCGACAGCGCCGCCAGCGCGAGGACCGGCAGCACGTAGGCCGCCGGGTCCCCGGACAGGCCGTTGAACGGCGCCCAGCGCAGCTCCGAGACGAACACGAACCGCAGCAGGTACGCCGCCACGACCACCGGGGTGCCGACCAGCACCATGGCCACGACGTACACCCCCGTGCCGGTCCACCGCCCGCTCGTGGCCAGCGCCCCGGCGACCACCCCCACCACGAGCTGCACGACGATCGCGCCGACGAGCAGGACCGCGCTCACCGGCGCGGCCGCGGCGATGACGTCGAGCACCGCCGGCCCGGCCACCACGTCGTCCCCGCTGAGCCGGGGCAGGCCGCGCCCCCAGTCGCCGGTCACCAGGTCGCGCAGGTAGAGGACGTACTGGACCAGGACCGGCTCGTCGAGGCGGAGTTCGGTGCGGATGCGGGCGTAGAGCTGCGGCGGGGGCGGCTGGAAGCCGAACAGCGCGCGCACCGGGTCACCGGGCAGTTGCGTCACGGCGATGAACACCAGGGTCACCGCCGCCCAGAGGCTCAGCAGCGTCTGCCCCAACCGGCGGACGGTGAAGGCGAGCACACCCGACATCCTGCGTCATGCCGGCGCGGTGGTGATCACCACGGTCGACGGCGCGACTCTGCTCGGTCACACTCCGCGGGTGCCGTCGTCCTCCTCCCCGCCCGCACGCTCGACGACCGGACGGCGACCCCGCAACGGCCCGCTCGTCGTCGGCGGGGTGCTCGTGGCGCTGCTGGGCGCCATGGCGCTCGTCCCCGGTGCGTTCACGAGCGCCGACCCCCGCTCGTGCGACCTGGCCGACTCCCTCCTGCCGCCGTCCTGGGCCCATCCGCTCGGCTTCGACGTCTTCGGCTGCGACCTGGCCGCCACGGTGGCCTACGGTGCCCGGACGTCTCTGGGCCTCGCCGTCGCCGTGGTGCTCATCGCAGGCGTGGCCGCGGTGGTCCTCGGCACCGTCGCCGGGTACGCCGGCGGGCTGGCCGACGGCCTGGTCTCCCGGGTCACCGACGTCTGGTCGGGCATCCCGCTCGTCCTGGGCGGCGTCATCCTGCTCAGCGCCACCGACCAGCGCGGGGTCCCGCAGGTCGTCATCGTCCTCGCGGCCTTCAGCTGGCCACCGATGGTCCGGGTCGTGCGGGCCAGCACCCGCCAGGTGCTGGCCCTCGACTACGTCACCGCGGCGCGCGCCCTCGGCACCGGACCGCTGCGGCTGCTGTACCGGCACGTGCTGCCCAACGCCGCCCGCCCGCTGGTGGTCTTCGCCAGCGCCTACGCCGGCGTGCTCATCTCGGCCGAGGCGATCCTGACCTTCGCCGGTGTCGGCCTGCAGCGGCCCATCGAGTCCTGGGGCATCCTGCTGCAGCAGGGCGGCGAGACGGCCTCCCGCGCGCCGCACGTGCTGATCGGCCCGAGCGTCGTCCTGGTCGTGGCGGTGGCCGCCTTCGTGCTGCTCGGCGAGGGCCTGCGCAACCGGCCGGACCACCGCTGAGTCCCCGGCTCCTCGCACGGGCTCCCCAGCTCTCGTCCCGAGGAGGTCCCGTGCCGAGCACCGTGCAGCCCGTCCTGGTGACCCGCGGCGCCCCCTCCCCCGCGTCACCGATCTCGGCGGCGCGGTGCACGGCCCGCCGAACGACGTGCCGTGGCTCAGCGTCCGGCCCACGTCCGTGACCCGGACGGCAAGCTCGTCTGACTGACGGCCGCGCGACAACCGTGGGCTCTTGTTCTGTGCGATGAGGTTGATGCTTTGTTAGGGATAACGGATCAAGGTGCTCTGGGCGACAGGCGGCAGAGGCGGGCGGCGTCAGTTCCTACCGCGGCCGCTCCACCAGGAGGTGTCCGCCACGCCGTCCGGCACCGGCCGGCACGCTTCCCGCCCGCCATCACCCGCGGTACGCGCCCATGACGGCGGGCCACTGATCGCCCGGACGCGGGGCCCGGCTCGTGAGGCCGCTCGGCCTCGAGGTCGACTGCGTGGTCCCCCTTGCGATGCTGCGGCTGCGACGACGCGCCGAGTCTCGCCAGGGGGACCCATGACCACGAGCGGCCGGAGGCGGCTGCTTCGCCGGTGCGGCCTCGCGGGCGTCGCCATCGCCGTGGGGCTCGCCGCGCCCCGGTGCGGCTCCGACGATCGACGGCGTCGAGTGCCCCGCAGGGCGCCGACCCCGCCGCGTTCTGCGAGGTGGACGTCGACATCGAGGCGGCGTCCGCGGCGGTCCCGCCGATCCCCGACACCGCGACCGCCGCGCAGGTCCGGGCGGCCCTGGAGGACTTCAGCGCCACCGTGGACCCGCTGCTGGCGCGCGCCGAGGAGACCGCACCGGCGGAGCTCGCCGACGCCGTCGCGACCGCCGCCGGCACCATCCGGGAGGTGGTGCGGACCGGTGACGTCGCCGCGTTCGCCCGCGCGGAGTTCCGCGCGGCCGACGCCGCGATGGACGAGTACATGCTGGCCGAGTGCGGCTACGCCCACCTCGAGATCAGCGGCACGGACCACCGGTACGACGGGCTCCCGGCGAGCCTGCCGACCGGCGTCGTCGGACTGACGTTCACCAACGACGGCACCGAGCCCCACGAGGTCGCCGTCTTCCGGATCGACGACCACGTATCCCTCCCGTGGGCCGACGTGCTGGCCCTGCCCGAGAACCGGATGTGGGCCTCGGTGACCCCGCTCGGCAGCGCCTCGGCTCCGCCCGGTGCCTCTGAGACCGCGTTCGTGCGACTAGCGGAGCCCGGGCGCTACGGCGTCGCCTGTCTCGTCCCCCAGGGGTCGACGACCGGTGCCGACGGCGCCGGCCCGCCGCACTTCACCCTGGGCGAGCTCGTCGAGTTCCCGGTGACCTGAGCCGATGCCGAGGGGCGCAGGTCCTCCCCCGTTGTTGCTGTGTTCGTCATCGTTTTGAAAATCGCTAAGGCAGTTGGGGATAACGGACACCACGGCGGGGTGCACGTCGAGGTCCGCCCGGGCGTGGGCGCGCGCGGACCCTCAGCGGGAGGCGGCCATCCGGACGCCCAGCCCGACCAGGACCGTGCCGGCGGCCGCGTCCAGTCCGCGGCTCACCCGTGGCCGGCGGAACCAGGCCCCCGCCCGCCCCACGCCGGCGGCCAGTCCCAGGTACAGGCCGGTCTCGACGACGACCTGCAGCACCCCGAGCAGCACCGCGGTGGCCAGCGGGTCGCTGCCGGCGGGCACGAACTGCGGATAGAACGCGATCATGAAGACCGCCAGCTTCGGGTTGGCCAGCTGGACCAGCAGACCCTCGCCGAACGCCCGCCGCCGGCTCGCCGCAGCGGGCCGCTCCCCTCCCCCGCCGTCCGCGCCGGGCCCGCCGTGCCAGGCCTGCCACAGCGCGCGGCCGCCCAGCCACAGGAGCACGCCCGCGCCGACGACGCGCAGCACGAGGTAGGCCAGCTCCGACGCCGCCACGGCGGCCGCGATCCCGGCACCGGCCAGCAGCGCCCAGACGAACAGGCCCGCCTCGACCCCGAGCACCGTGGGCACCGCGGCGCCTGCACCCCGAACCGCGGCGCGACGCACGATGAGGGTGAACGCGGGCCCGGGTGTCGCCGCGATGAGCAGCACGGCGCCCAGGAAGGCGGGCAGCGCGACGAGCAGGGCCGGGACGTCCACACCGGCAGGGTGACAGCCCGCCGCTGGCCCGTCGTCCGGTTATCCGTCCCGGCGCCGCCGGAGCGGGACCGGGCTCAGCCGCGCCGGTCGCGCCAGGGCCGGCCGGCGAGCCACCACTGCAGCCGCCGGGTGATCCAGGGCAGCAGCAGGTAGGTCATCAGCGGGGTCAGCGTCAGCGTGACGACGGCGACCCGCAGGGCCACGTGCAGGTCGGCCAGCCACACGCCGAGGGTCACCGTGGTCAGCAGGTTGAGCGGGTAGAAGACCAGCCAGATCGTCGTCGCCTGCTTCCAGCGCGGCGGCGCGGCCGGCCCCGGCGGGGTCACCACCTCGGCGCTGGTGGGCTGGTCGAACCAGCCCTCGATGCCGGTCCGCCGCTCGGTGCGGGTGACCTCGGCCAGCCCCTCGGCCGACCGCAGCCACCAGGCGCGCTCCGTCGAGGCCTCCCACGCCTCGAGCGCCTCGTGGTCGGTGAACCGGCAGAGCATGTGCCACTCGTCCGAGCCGCCGCGCGGGCGCACCCACCCCGCGCCCAGGAAGCCGGGGAACGACTCGGCCATCGCCAGTCCGGCGCGGATCCAGGCGGTCATCTCCCGGGTGTGCGCCGGGTCGGCGCGGCGGGTGAAGGAGACGGTGACCGGCAGGTCGCGCGTGACCACGGGCGTCGACGACGTCATACCGCCCAGCATCAGCGCGCTGCGGGTCCCCTCGCAGCCGGCGGCGGTGTGACCTCCCCCGCGCTCACCATCTCAAACCGGTGGGTAGTTGGGGATAACGGACGACGACGGCGAGCGGGGGCGCGCACGCCGGGTTCCGGCCGGCAGCATGCGGCGCGGGCGCACACCCTCGCGTCGCTGCGGGGACCTCCCGGGCCGGTGCGGTTCACTCGCCGGGATGGACGCCGTCGCCCGACTCTGGACCCGCGTCACCGCCGAGGCGCCGCTGCCCGTCGAGGTCCTGGCCGGGGCCGCCGTCGTCGCGTTGGTCGTCGTCGCCAGCCCCGCGCTGTGGCGGCCCACCCGCACCGTGGTGACCATCGCGCACGAGGGCGCCCACGGACTGGCGGCGCTGGCCACCGGCCGCCGCCTGGCCGGCATCCGGCTGCACTCGGACACCTCGGGGCTGACCGTGTCGGCGGGCCGCCCCACCGGCCCGGGCATGGTGCTCACCTGCGCGGCGGGGTACGTCGGCCCGGCGCTGTTCGGCCTGGGCGCCGCGGCGCTGCTGGCCGCCGGGCACGCCGCCGGGGTGCTGTGGGCGGTGCTGGCGCTGCTGGCGCTCCTGCTGCTGCAGATCCGCAACTTCTTCGGCCTGTGGGCGGTGCTGGCCACCGGCGCGATCGTCGTCGGCGTGACGGCCTGGGTGCCGCCGGCCGGTCAGGCCGCCTTCGCCGCCGCGGTCACCTGGTTCCTGCTCCTGGCCGCGCCGCGCACGGTGCTGGAGCTGCAGCGCGCCCGCCGCCGTCGCCGCGCGCCGGACTCCGACGCCGACCAGCTGGCCCGCCTCACCGGCCTGCCCGGGCTGCTGTGGGTCGGGCTGTTCCTGCTCGTCGACGTCGCCGCCCTGGCGCTGGCCGCCGTCTGGCTGCTGCAGCCCTGACGGGGCCTCCTCCGCCCGGCCCGGCCGCCCCCATCCCGAGGACCAGGCCGGCCGCGACCACCGCCACGCCGGTCCACACCGGCAGGGCCGGCAGCGGCCCGCCCAGCACCACGCCGGTGGCGGCCGCGGCCACCGGCGCGATGCCGGTGAGCAGGCCGGCCCGCGCGGCACCGAGCCGGGTGACCGTCGCGTACCAGAGCACGAACGCGACCGCGGTGACACCGACGGCGAGGAAGCCGACCGCCAGCACCTCCCGAATCCCCAGCCGCAGCACCGCGCCGGGGCCCTCCGTGACCAGCCCCAGGACGGCGAAACCCCCGGCGGCCAGCCAGGTCGTGTGCACCGACACGCCCCAGGGACCGTGCCGGCCCAGCACCGGGACGGCGAGCAGCGTGAACGCCGCCTCGCAGGCCAGCACCACCAGCGCCCACGCCAGCCCGGTCCCGTCGGCGCGGCCGAGCCCCTGCACCAGCGCCGCCCCGGCGGTGACGACGACGGCGGCGGCGAGGACCCGCGGCCGGGGCCGCCGGCCCTCCAGCAGCGGACCGGCCACCGCGAGCAGCAGCGGCACGCTGGCGACGGCCACCCCGAGGACCGCCGGCTCGGCGTGCGCCGCGCCCTCCACCAGCGCGACGTTGAACAGCACCAGCCCGGTGCCGGCGACGCCGAGCAGCCAGCTCCACTCCGCGCCCCGCGGCCGCCGCAGCGGCCGGCCGGTGGCCCGCGCCAGGACGGCGAGCAGCAGGCAGGCGACGGCGTAGCGCAGCGCCTGCGCGGTGGCGTCGCCGGCGGGCGCCAGCAGCCCGGACACCGCCACGCTGCCCCCGACGAAGGCCATCGCCAGGGCGCCGGGCAGTGCGGCACGGACGGTGTGGGGGCTGTCGGGAGCGGCGGTCACGGTGCCACCCTGGGCGGCGGGTGGACCGGTGCACAGGTCCGATGAGGGCGGGGTGGAGTGGACCGATCCGGAGACCGGCCCGACGGCGGCGCCGACTTCCTGCAGCTGCGCCGCGACGAGGCCCCGCCGCGGGGCCTCACGACCTGGCTGGTCGACCGGGTGCGCGCCGCGGTGACCGACGGACGCCTCGCCCCGGGCACGCCGCTGCCCCCGACCCGGGTCCTCGCCCGCGAGCTGGGCGCCTCCCGCGGCGTCGTCGTCGAGGCGTGGCGCCGGCTGGCCGACGAGGGGCTGGTGGTGGCACGGACCGGGTCGGGCACCGTGGTCGCCGGCACCGTGCTCCCCGGCCCGGGAGGTGCACCGGGCGGGCCGCCGCCGTCCCGCCCGGCTCCCGAGCCGGTCCCCGACGGCGTGGTGCCCCGGCTGCCCGCCCGGGCGCCCGAGGGCGTCGACCTCGACCTCTCCCCCGGCGTGCCCGACCTCGCCGCCTTCCCCCGCGCCACCTGGCTGCGCGCCGAGCGGGCGGTGCTGACCACCGCCGGCGACGCCGACCTCGGCTACGGCGACCCGCGCGGCCACCCGCGGCTGCGGGCGGTGCTCGCAGCGTGGCTGGCCCGCACCCGCGGGCTGCGGGCCGGGCCCGACGAGGTGGTCGTCGTCGCCGGGGTGGCGCAGACGCTCACCCTGCTGGCCGCGGTGCTGCGGGCCCGGTCCGGCGCGGCGCCGGCGGTCGCCGTGGAGGACCCCGGGTCCCGCGGCGCCCGGGAGGCGCTGGCGCACTGGGGCGTGCGCACCGTCCCGGTGCCCGTCGACGGCGAGGGGCTGGTGGTCGGCGCGCTGGCCGCCACCGGCGCGCCCACGGTGCTGCTCACCCCGGCCCACCAGTTCCCCACCGGGGTGGTGCTCGCCCCGGAGCGCCGCCGGGCGGTGCTCGCCTGGGCGCGGGACACCGGCGGGCTGGTCGTCGAGGACGACTACGACGCCGAGCACCGCTACGACCGCGCCCCGGTCCCCGCGCTGCAGGCCGGCGCGCCCGGGTCGGTGCTGCACACCGGCAGCACCTCCAAGACCCTCGCCCCCGGGATGCGGCTGGGCTGGCTGGTCGCCCCCGCGCACCTGCACGCCGACCTGGTCGCCGCCCGGCACGCGATGGACCTCGGCAGCCCGGTGCTGCCCCAGCTGGTCCTGGCCGAGCTGCTGGCTGGCGGGGCCTACGACCGCCACCTGCGCCGCGTCCGCGCCCGGCAGCGGGCCCGCCGGGACGCCGTCGTCGCCGCCGTCCGCGCGCACCTGCCCGCCGCCCGGGTCGAGGGGGTGGCCGCCGGGCTGCACCTGCTGCTCACCCTGCCCGGGCGGCCGGACGCCGACGACGCCGAGCTGGCCGCCCGGGCGCGCGAGGCCGGGGTGCTGGTGCACCCGCTGTCCTGGCACCGGGTGCGGCCCGGCCCGCCCGGCCTGGTGCTCGGCTATGCCGCCGCCCCGCCCGGCCGGCTCACCGAGGCGGTGACCCGCCTCGCCCGTGTCCTCGGTTAGTCCCGCTGGCCCTTGCCGCGCCGGCGCGGCGCGGCGCCGGGCGGCTGGGTCACCGGGGCCACCTCCGGCGGCGGCGGGTTGTCGAGGACCAGCTCGTCCTCGTCGACGGTGACCCGGCGGCCGTGGTGGTGGATGTCGAGCGGCTCGCCCTCGTGCAGCCGGTAGGTGGTCTGCTCCTTGCCGATCGCCACCTCGAGGACGCGGCCCTGGTAGGCCAGCCGGAACCGCAGCCCGGTGATCCGCGAGGGCAGCCGCGGGGCGAACAGCAGCCGGCCGTCGTGGTCGCGCATCCCGCCGAACCCGGCGACGGCGACCATCCAGCCGCCGGCCAGCGACGCGAGGTGCAGCCCGTGGCCGGCGTTGCCGTGCAGGTTCTGCAGGTCGGTCAGCGTCGCCTCGCCCCAGTAGTCGTAGGCGAGCTCGAGGTGGCCGGTCTCGGCGGCCACCACCGCCTGCTGGGCCGCCGACAGCGAGGAGTCGCGCACCGTGCGGGCCTCGTAGTAGGCGAAGTCGGCGACCTTCTCCTCGTGGGTGAAGGCGTCACCGCGCAGGTGCAGGGCCATCACCAGGTCGGCCTGCTTGACCACCTGCTTGCGGTAGATCTCGAAGTACGGGTAGTTCAGCAGCAGCGGGTAGTGGTCGGCCGGCGTCGCGGCGAAGTCCCACTCCTCGTGGTGGGTGAACCCCTCCGACTGCATGTGCACGCCCAGCCGCGGATCCCAGGGCACCCGCATCATCCGGGCGGCCCGCTGCCACAACGTCACCTCGTCCTCGGTGACCTGCAGCCGGCCGGCGACGTCGGGGTGCCGCTCGACCGCGGCGGCCGCCTCCCGCAGGTTCCGCTGCGCCATGAGGTTGGTGTAGACGTTGTTGTCCACGACGGCGGTGTACTCGTCGGGGCCGGTCACCCCGTCGATGCGGAACCCGTCCTCGGCGTCGAAGTGGCCCAGCGACGCCCACAGCCGGGCGGTCTCGATGAGCAGCTCGGCGCCGAAGTCGCGGTCGAACTCCTCGTCACCGGAGGCGTGCACGTAGCGGACCACGGCGTCGGCGATGTCGGCGTTGATGTGGAAGGCCGCCGTCCCCGCCGGCCAGTACCCGCTGGTCTCCTCGCCGCGGATGGTGCGCCACGGGAACGCCGCGCCGCGCCGGCCCAGCTCCCGGGCGCGCTCGCGGGCCAGGTCGAGGGTGGAGTGCCGCCAGCGCAGCGCGTCGCGGACGGCGTCGGGCGCGATGTAGGTGAGCACCGGCAGCACGTAGGTCTCGGTGTCCCAGAAGGTGTGCCCGTCGTAGCCCGGGCCGGTGAGCCCCTTGGCCGGGATCGGCTGGCGCTCGGCGCGCAGCGAGGCCTGCAGCAGGTGGAACACGCCGACCCGCACCGCCTGCTGCAGCTCGTCGTCGCCCTCGATCTCGACGTCGGCCAGCGACCAGTGGGAGTCGAGCACCTCCTTCTGCTCGCGCAGCAGGCGCTCGAAGCCGGCCAGCTTCGCCGTGGCCAGCGCGCCCTCCACCTGGTCGCGCAGCGCCGCGGCCGACCGGCGCGAGCTCCAGCCGTAGGACAGGTACTTGACCAGCTTGAGCGTGGAGCCCTGGGGCAGCCGGGCGGCGAGGGTGTAGCGGGCGAGGTCCTCGCCGGCCTCGATGTCCTCGGTGGCGGTGTCGGGGACGTCGATGACGTGGTCCATGCCGGCGGCCACGCGCAGCTTGCTGCGCCGGGTCTGGTGCACCAGCACGGCCCGCTGGGCCCGGCCGACGGCCATCTCCTTGACCAGCGGGCGCCGCAGCGCTGCCGCGGCGCGGGGGTCGTCGCTCTCGCTGCCGCTGTCGACCGGCTCGTTGGCCAGCAGGTCCGACTGCAGCGCCACGTAGAGGTCGCCGCGGTCGTCGTTGCACTCGACGGAGTACTCGATCGCGGCGATCGACCGGCGCCGCAGCGACACCAGCCGGGTGCTGGTGACCTTCACCGTGCGGCCGTTGGGCGAGCGCCACTCGGTGACCCGGCGCAGCACCCCGCGGCGCAGGTCGAGGGTCCGGCGGTGCTCGACGATCTCGCCGTAGTCGAGGTCGAAGGGGGTGTCGCCGACCAGGAGCCGCAGCAGCTTGCCGTCGGTGACGTTGACGACCGTCTGGCCCTGCTCCGGGAAGCCGTAGCCGGCCTCGGCGTAGGGCAGCGGGCGCTCCTCGAAGAAGCCGTTGAGGTAGGTGCCCGGGACGACGATCGGCTCGCCCTCCTCGAACGAGCCGCGCATGCCGACGTGCCCGTTGGCCAGGGTGAACACCGACTCGTGCACGCCGAGCGAGGCGTGGTCGAGACCGATCTCGGTCAGCGACCACGGCTCGATCGGGAAGCTGGGGCGCCCCTCGGTCACCTCGCACCCTCCTCCGCGGTCCGGTCCCCCAGCAGCTGGTCGAGGTCGGTGACGACGACGTCGGCGCCGTTCTCCCGCAGCGCGTCGGCCTGCCCGACCCGGTCCACACCCACCACGTACCCGAAGTTCCCCGCGCGGCCCGCCGCGACACCGGCCAGCGCGTCCTCGAACACCGCGGCGGCGGCCGGCTCGACGCCCAGCGCCCGGGCGCCGGCGAGGAACGTGTCGGGTGCGGGCTTGCCGCGCAGCCCCTCCCGGGCGGTGACCACGCCGTCGACGCGGGCGTCGATGTACTGGGCGAACCCGCCCGCGGCGATCACCTGCTCGCCGTTGGCCGAGGCGGTGACCACCGCGGTGGCCAGGCCCGCCTCCCGCGCCGCGCGCAGGTAGGCCATCGAGCCGGGGTAGACCTCGACACCGTGCTCGGCCAGCTCGGTCAGCAGCAGCTCGTTCTTGCGGCGGCCGATGCCGTGTACGGTCCGCGCGTCGGGCGGGTCCTCCGGCGTGCCCTCGTCCAGGACGATGCCCCGGCTGGCGAGGAAGTCGCGGACGCCGTCGGCGCGCGGCTTGCCGTCGACGTAGCGGTTGTAGTCCAGCTGGGTGAACTCGACGGCCCCCGGTTCGGTGGCGTGCAGGAACTCGTCGAAGGTGCGCTTCCAGGCAGCCATGTGCACGGTGGCGGTCCTGGTGAGGACGCCGTCCATGTCGAAGAGGCAGGCGCGGATGCTGTCCGGGAGTCCGAGCACGCTGCGACGCTACCGGCGTGTCGCGCCCGCGACCTGTCGAGAGCGCCGCCCCGGTCGCCGGGCGGACCCGCGCGCGGCAGCCTGGGGCCGGCGCGACGACGAACCGCGCGACCACCACCCGAGGAGAGGACCGCCCGTGGCCGACCGGCCCGTTCCCCCGAGCCCCTACGACTTCCTCCCGCCCGTCCCCTCGTTCACGGTGACCAGCACCGACGCGCGCCACGGCGAGGCCATGCCGGTGCACTGCGTCAGCGGCGTCATGGGCGCCGGTGGCGAGGACCGCTCGCCGCAGCTGTCCTGGTCGGGCTTCCCCGAGGAGACCCGCGGCTTCGCCGTCACCGTCTTCGATCCCGACGCCCCCACCGCCAGCGGCTTCTGGCACTGGGTGCTCACCGCCCTGCCCGCCTCGGTCACCGAACTGCCCACCGGCGCCGGCGACCGCGAGGGCTCGGCCCTGCCCGCGGGCGCCCGCCAGCTGCGCAACGACGCCGGCTTCCCCGGCTACGTGGGGGCCGCTCCCCCGGCCGGCCACGGCCCGCACCGCTACTTCGTCGTGGTGCACGCCCTCGACACCGAGGACATGGGCGTGCCGGCCGACGCCTCCCCCGCCTTCCACGGCTTCAACCTCTTCGGCCACACCCTGGCCCGCGCGACGATGGTGATCACCCACACCCAGGACTGAGGCGGAACGACAGCGTCCTGGCCTGCGGGTGCGCGGGTGGGCGGCGCCGGGTACCCGGCGTGCGTGACGCCCCGTGGAGGTCACCGGCCGGCCCCCGCGCACCCGCTGGTCCCTCGCGCTCGTGCCGCTCCTGCCGGCCGCCGGGGTCGTGGCGGCGCCGCGTCCCGGGACCGGGACCGCCGGGCCGGTGCCGCCGGGTCAGTCCGGCGGGCGGGCGGCCACGCCGGTCCAGCCCAGCCAGGCGAAGCCCACCCGCTCGTAGACGCGGGCGACGTCGTCGTCACCGGCGGTCAGGAACACCAGGTCGGCGGTCTCACGGGCCTGCGCCACCAGCGCCGACGCCAGCGCCGCCCCGACCCCGCGCCCGCGCCGCCGCGGCGAGCTGGCCACGCCCACGATCTCGCTCATCTCGGTGCCGTCGACGTCGACCGGGTGGTGCGAGCCCACCCCCACCGGCCGGCCGTCCTCGATCGCCACCATCACCACCGTCCGGCCCGCGGCGACCCGCTCGCGCAGCACCTCGGCACGCGCGTCCGGGAGGCCCTCGTCGGCGTCGGACGCGGCGTCGGCCGCCTCGTCGGGCGCGTCACCGGTCCCGTCGCCGTGGTGCGCGGCGAACCCGGTCTCGAGCAGGTGCTGGTAGTGCGGCAGCGCCGGGTCCTCGGCCCCCACCAGGTACAGCCGGACCCCGGCCGGCAGCAGCACCTCCACCGGGTCGTCGACCACCAGCAGGGGGAAGTAGCTGACCACCAGCCCGGCCCCGCGCGCGGCGGCGGCCAGCGACGGGGTCCGCTCCACCACCCACTCCACCGCGGCCGGCAGGTCCGCCTCCTCCTGCAGCGCGGTGGCGGCGCGCACGTCCTCGGCCCGCACCGGGCCGGCGTCGGGCCGCGGGCGCGCGGGATAGGGCCACGCGGGCGGGCCGACCGGCACGTCGAGGGCCCCGGCCGGCACCAGCCGCGCATCGGGCAGCGGCGCGGCGGCGGCGTACCGCTCGACGCAGTCGAGCAGCCCGGGGCGGGTCGGCACACCGGCACCCTAGACGCGGCCACCGACCCCGACGGGCCGCGGACACCGGTCCGGGCCCCCGCGACCCCCGCGCGGGTGACCCGGCGGGCGGGCCGGGGAGCGCCGGGGTCCACGATGGACGGCGTGACGGCAGGGACCCGCCCCCAGATCTCGCCCTACGCGGCCTTCGACCGCGACGCGTGGCGGGCCCTCGCCGGCAGCCGCACCCTGCCGCTGGACGAGGCCGACCTGCGCGGGCTGCGCAGCCTCGGGGACCGGATCGACCTCGACGAGGTCGCCACCGTCTACCTGCCCCTCGCCGAGCTGCTGGGCCTGCACGTCGCCGCCAGCAAGCGGCTGTGGGCCGCACAGAACCGCTTCCTCGGCGACGCCACGGCCAAGGTGCCCTACGTCATCGCCGTGGCCGGCAGCGTCGCCGTCGGCAAGAGCACCACCGCCCGGCTGCTGCAGACCCTGCTGGCCGCCGCACCCGGCTCGCCGCGGGTCGACCTGGTGACCACCGACGGGTTCCTCTGGCCCAACGCCGTCCTCGAGCAGCGCGGCCTCCTGACCCGCAAGGGCTTCCCCGAGAGCTACGACCGGCGGGCGCTCATCCGCTTCCTCGCCGACGTCAAGTCCGGCCGCGGCCAGGTGAGCGCGCCGGTGTACAGCCACCAGTCCTACGACGTGCTGCCCGGCCGGCAGCAGGTGGTCGACCGGCCCGACGTCCTGGTCCTGGAGGGGCTCAACGTGCTGCAGGCCGGCCGCCGCGACGACGGCCGGGTGCCCGAGGTCTTCCTCTCGGACTTCTTCGACTTCTCCGTCTACGTCGACGCCGGGGAGGCCGACATCCAGCACTGGTACGTCGAGCGGTTCCTCGCGCTGCGGCGCACCGCGTTCGCCGACACCTCCGCCTACTTCCACCGCTACGCCGACCTCAGCGACGACGACGCGCGGGCGACGGCGCTGTCGATCTGGGCCGCGGTCAACGGCCCCAACCTGCGGCAGAACATCGCCCCGACGCGGTCGCGGGCCCGCCTGGTGCTGCAGAAGTCCGCCGACCACTCGGTGCGCCGGATCCTGCTGCGCAAGCTCTGACCGGCGTCCTCCGGCACCTGCCTGTCGCCGCTCCCCTCCCTGGTCACCGCCACCGACGAGGTCGGCGTTTGAGTTGGGGATAACGGGTGCGAGGGGTGTCGCGTCGCAGCGGCGTGCGTGAGACCGCGGTGTGGCGGGCTCGGTGCGTGGCCGCGGCACGGAGTCGGTGGACGGCCGGGCTGCGTGGTCCCGTCGGACCGCCGACCGGGCGGTCGGCGTGCGCTACCGTCGCGCCCTCCCAGCCGAGGAGTCCCGATGGCGAGGATGCCCAGCCCCAGAGTGCTGGCCGAGGTGCTGCGCGGCGGGGACCTCCGCGCGCGGCTGCGCGCCGCGCGGGAGGGTCTGGCCGGGGTCCGGCTGCAGCTGGTCGCCGCCGCGCTCGACCTGGGCCTGCTCGACGCGCTCGACGAGGGCCCGGCCGGCACCGAGCAGCTGGCCGGACGGCTGGGGGCGGTCGACCCCGACCTGCTGGCCGCCTACCTCCGCGTCCTCGCTGCCGCGGGGCTGGTCACCGGAGAGGGCGCGTGGCGGCTCACCCGGTTCGGCCGCGCGGTCGTCGGCGACCCGGTGCGCGCGACGTACGAGGCCTTCGGCGGCTACCAGACCGAGCTGTACCGGGATCTCCCGGTGCTGCTTCGCGGAGGCCCGCGGCGGCGCGACGCCGCGGAGCACGGCGAGGTGATCGCCCGGGTGTCCGCCGCGGTCTCCCCGCTGGTCCGCGACCTGCTCGTCCGCACGGTCACCGAGCGTCGGCCGCGCCGGGTGCTCGACGTCGGGTGCGGTGCGGGCACGTACCTGGCGGCCATGCTCGAGGCCGCGCCGGACGCCACCGGCCTCGGCGTGGACGTCGACCCCGACGCCGCGACACTGGCCCGGCGCACGCTGAGCGAGCGGGGCCTGGCCGACCGGGCCGGCGTCGAGGCGGTCGACATCCGGGAGGCGCTCGCCGCCGGTCGTCCGGGCGCCCTCGCCGACGGCTTCGACCTGGCCCTGCTCACCAACGTCGTCTACTACGTGCCGGTCGACGAGCGGGTGCAGCTGCTGCGCGCGGTCGCCCGCCTGCTCGCACCCGGCGGCGTCCTCGTGGTCGTCACCACCGTGGCCGGGCCGCAGCTGTTCAGCCGGCACCTGGACCTGCTGCTGCGGGCGCAGGAGGGCCGCACGGAGCTGCCCGCCGTCGACGGGCTGCGTGCCCAGCTCCGCGAGGCGGGACTGCAGCCGGGCCGGCCGGAGCGGATCGGACCCCCCGGCGCGGCGCTCCGCGCGGTGATCGCGATCCGCTGAGGACGTCGGTCACCCGGGGCCGATCGGGCCGGAGCGCGGGACTGCTCACGGGGCGCGCAGACGTGACGCTCACCGGACGAGCGGCCGCGCATGGTCCGCGCCTCCGGTCGGCGCCCGCCATGGCGAGGTCTGACGACCCGAAGGGGTCAGGTCGTGGGATTCGTCACCTGACGCCCGGCGGCGCCGCGCGCACACTCGACGACGTCCGGTGACCGGACGATCACTACTCGTACACCCGGCGTGAGCCGGCCTGACCGGGAGTCCTCCTGATGTGCGTACACGCGACCCCCTGTCCCGACGCCGCCAGCGACGCGCGTGACCTCGCCGCCGTCGTGAGCAGCCACCCCGAGCAGGGCTGGAGCCTGCTGTGCAACGGCGTCGTCCTCTTCGACGACGACGGGGAGCTCCTGCCCGACGGCCGCGCGGTCGCCGACCACCACCAGTGGCGGACCGCCGGCCTCGTCTCCGCCTAGCACGACCCCGGCGGGGGCCGTCGCGGCTCAGCCGGTGGCGGCCTGCGCCGCCTCGGTCAGCAGCGCGGTGAACGCCGCCGGGTCCGGCGCGGCCGCGTCCGGCGCCGCGCTCTGCGCCAGCACCAGCCCGCGGGAGCCGCCGACGACGATCCCGACGAGCACGCTCACCGTCTCCTCCCCGGCCCGGTCCACGGTGACCTGGACGCCGGCGCTCTGCTCGCCCAGCTGCGGCACGTCCAGGCGGGTCACCTCGGCGGTCGTGCTCCAGCCCCAGGGACCGGTGGCGCTGACCGACGAGCACTCGGCCAGCAGCTGGTCGACCGGCAGCTGCAGCCCCTCGAGCTGCGGCGAGTCGGCCAGCACCTGCACCGTCTGGGTCTGCGGGGTGCGGGCGGCCTGCGCGGCGAGGGTCAGCCCGTCGGCCTCCTCGTCCCAGTCGGGCAGCGCCTCGAGCACCGCCTGGCAGGCCGCCGGCTCGACGGCCACCTCGTCCCAGGCGTCCACGCCGTCCCTGTCGTGGCCGTGATCGTGGTCGTGGTCGTGGTCGTGGTCCCCGGGACCCCAGTACCTCCACTGCCCCGGCCAGCCGCCCCAGCCCGACCCGCCGGCACCGAGCTGCTCGGCGCCCAGCGAGACGACGGTCGCGTCCTCGCCGAACGCCGAGGCCGGGAGCAGCCGGTCGCGCAGGTCAGCGCCCGCGCTCTGGTCGGCCGGGGGCGCCGGCGTGGCCGGCGACGTCTCGGGGGACGGGGCCGGCGTCGTGCCGGCCGACGGGGTCGCCGGAGGGCTCGGTGCCGGCGTCGGTGACGGCGCGGGTGCCGAGGTCTCGTCCGTGGCCGCGGCCGGGACCATCGGCCCGGGCTCCCCAGTGACCGCGCAGCCCGCCGTCAGCAGCGCACCCGCGGCCAGCGCCGCCCCCGTCGCCCGGATCCGTCGCCGCACCGTCGCCGCCATGTCCGCATGATCCACCCGCGCCACGGCCCGGTCACCCTCCGGAGGTCGGAACCCGGTTGCCCCGCAGCTCGTTGGCCGACGGCCCGCCGATCGGCTCCCGCACACCGGAGGTCCCCGTGCCGCTTGCGTCCCTCACCCTCCCCTCGCCCGCCGACCAGGCCGAACGGCTGCTGGCCCTCGGCCTGCACGAGAGGGCCGGGCTGCCGCCCGCAGCGGTGCGGGCCGCCGCGGCGGGCGCGGACCGCGACGCCGGCGGGAACGCACTGCTGGTGCTGTCCCCCGATCTCGTGTCGGCCTCGGCTCTGGTGCCGTTCGTGCGGCGGGACGACCGCCCGGCCTTCGTGGTGACCGACATGACCGACCTCGACGACTTCGCCCCCCTCGACGACGTCGTCGCGCCCGCGGGGCCTGCCTACCTGCTGTGCGGGCCCGACCGCGGCGACGGGTACCGCGGTGTGACGCCCGACGACGCCCTGCCGCGGATCCGCGCGGCCGGACGGACGCCGCTGACCCTCGCCGAGGGGCTCACCTGGCTGCTCCAGTGCCCGGATGTGCTGGAGCGCAACGCCTGCACGATGACCGTCGGCTCACGGCTGCGGCGGGCCGACGGGTCGCTGGACGCCCGCACGCCGGCGTTGTGGATCAGCAACGGCACCGGCCGCGACGGCCGGGAGCGGCGCAACGCACCCAAGGTCGGCTGGTGCTGGGCGGGCAACCGGCACACCTGGCTGGGCATCGCCTCGGCGTCCGGCCGCACCCCGCTGACCTGACGCAGCGAGATCGGCGGTGTCGTGGCCGTCTGCGGCTGATGGCCACGACACCGCCGGTCCCGGGCGGCTCAGGCCGGAGCCCCCACCACGTCGGCGGTGGTGCCGAGGTCGTCGGAGGCGCCCTCCCCGCGGTCGGGGACGTGCGTCCGCGGCGCGTGCGCGGGCTCGGGCTCGGGCTCGGCGAAGGCCTCCGGCGACGGGCACGAGCAGACCAGGTTCCGATCGCCGAAGGCCTGGTCGATCCGCCGCACCGGCGCCAGGTAGCCCCGGGAGGCCAGCCGCGGCACCGGGAAGACCGCCGCCGACCGCGGGTAGGGCCGCGCCCACTCGCCGGCGAGCATCTTCAGCGTGTGCGGGGCGTTCCGCAGCGGGTTGTCCTCGCGGTCGTACTCCCCCGCCTCGACCTTCGCGATCTCGTCGCGGATGGCGACCATCGCCTCGACGAACCGGTCGAGCTCGCCCTTGTCCTCGCTCTCGGTGGGCTCGACCATCAGCGTGCCGGCCACCGGGAAGCTCATCGTCGGCGCGTGGAAGCCGAAGTCGACCAGCCGCTTGGCGATGTCGTCGTTGGTGATGCCGGTGGCCCGGGTCAGCGGCCGGATGTCGAGGATGCACTCGTGGGCGACCAGCCCGCCGGCGCCGGTGTAGAGCACCGGGAAGTGCTCGCGCAGCCGCGCGGCCAGGTAGTTCGCGCCCAGCACCGCGTGCTCGGTGGCCCGCTGCAGCCCGTCGGGGCCCATCAGCCGCAGGTAGGCCCAGGAGATCGGCAGGATCCCGGCCGAGCCGAACGGCGCCCCGGACACCGCCGGGCCCTGCCCGCCGGTGTCGGCCAGCGGGTGCCCGGGGAGGAAGGGCACCAGGTGCTCGCGGACGCCGATCGGGCCGACGCCGGGCCCGCCGCCGCCGTGCGGGATGCAGAAGGTCTTGTGGAGGTTGAGGTGGCTGACGTCGGAGCCGAAGCGCCCCGGCCGGGCCAGTCCCACCATCGCGTTGAGGTTGGCGCCGTCGACGTACACCTGGCCGCCGGCGTCGTGCACCGCCGCGCAGATGTCGCGGATGTCGGTCTCGAACACCCCGTGCGTCGACGGGTAGGTGATCATGATCGCGGCCAGCCGCTCGGCGTGCTGGTCGATCTTCGCCCGCAGGTCGGCGACGTCGACGTTGCCCGCCTCGTCGCAGGCCACCACGACCACCCGCATCCCGGCCATGACCGCGCTCGCGGCGTTGGTGCCGTGCGCGGACGACGGGATCAGGCAGACGTCGCGGTGCGACTCGCCGCGAGAGGCGTGGTAGCCGCGGATGGCCAGCAGGCCGGCGAACTCGCCCTGCGACCCGGCGTTGGGCTGCACGCTCACCGCGGCGTAGCCGGTGATCTCGGCCAGCCAGGTGCACAGCTCGTCGATCAGCTGCCGGTAGCCGCGAGCCTGTTCGGCCGGGGCGAACGGGTGCACCCCGGCGAACTCCGGCCAGGTGATGGCGGCCATCTCCACGGCGCTGTTGAGCTTCATGGTGCACGACCCCAGCGGGATCATCGTGCGGTCGAGCGCGAGGTCCTTGTCCGCCAGCGACCGCAGGTAGCGCATCAGCGCCGTCTCCGAGCGGTGCGCGGAGAAGACCGGGTGGGTCAGGAACGGGGTGCGGCGGCGCAGCGCGTCGGGCAGCGCGTCGGGGCCGTCGTCGTCGAGGGCGGCATCGTCGGCGTCGACCCCGAAGGCCTCGGCGACCAGCCGCAGCACCGCCGGCGTCGTCGTCTCGTCGCAGGCGACGGCGACGGTGTCGGCGTCGACCCGGCGCAGGTTGACCCGCCGCGCCGCGGCGGCCGCGACGACGGCGTCGGCCCGGCCGGGCACGCGGGCCTGCACGGTGTCGAAGAACTCCCCGTGCACGACCTCGATGGCGCCGGCGCGCAGCCACCCGGCCAGCGCCAGCGCGCTGCGGTGCACCCGGGCGGCGATCGCGGTCAGTCCCTCGGGGCCGTGGTAGACGGCGTAGGCGCCGGCCATGACCGCGAGCAGCACCTGTGCGGTGCAGATGTTGCTGGTCGCCTTCTCGCGGCGGATGTGCTGCTCGCGGGTCTGCAGCGCCAGCCGGTAGGCGACGTCGCCGTCGGCGTCCACCGACACCCCGACCAGCCGGCCGGGCAGCTGGCGGGCCAGGCCCTCGCGGACCGAGAGGTAGCCGGCGTGCGGGCCGCCGTAGCCCAGCGGGACGCCGAAGCGCTGGGTGCTGCCGCAGGCGACGTCGGCGCCCCACTCCCCCGGCGCCTCGAGCAGGGTGAGCGCGAGGACGTCGGCGGCGACGACCACCGACGCCCCGGCGGCGTGCGCGGCCTCGGCCAGCGCCCGGTGGTCGCGGACCGCACCGCTGGCCCCGGGGTAGGACAGCAGGACGCCGAACGCGCCGGCCTCGGGCAGGTCGGCCGGCCAGCCGGCGGAGAGGTCGGCGACGTGCAGGGGGATCCCGAGGGGCTCGGCGCGGGTGCGCAGCACCGCGAGGGTCTGCGGCAGCGTGTCGGCGTCGACGACGAACACCGCGCCGGGCTTCGCGCGACCGGCCCGGCGCACGAGGGTCATCGCCTCGGCCGCGGCGGTGGCCTCGTCGAGCATCGAGGCGCCGGCGACGGGCAGGCCGGTGAGGTCGGCGACCATCGTCTGGAAGTTCAGCAGCGCCTCGAGCCGGCCCTGGCTGATCTCGGGCTGGTAGGGCGTGTAGGCGGTGTACCAGGCGGGGTTCTCGAGGATGTTGCGCTGGATGGCCGCCGGGGTGACCGTGCCGGAGTAGCCCAGGCCGATCATCGAGGTGAAGACCTCGTTGGCGGTGGCCCGCGCGCGCAGCTCGGCGAGGACGGCGGCCTCGTCGGCGGCCGGCGGCAGGCTCAGCGCGTCGCGGTCGCGCACCGCCTCGGGCACGGTCGCGTCGACCAGTGACTGCAACGAGTCGTACCCGACCGCCTCGAGCATCGCGGCGGTCTCGTCGGCGCGCGGGCCGATGTGCCGGGCCGCGAACGAGCCCGCGGGGCTCAGCGCACGGAGTGACGGGAGGGGGCCAGCAGCAGCGTCCGCCATTGCCACGACGCTACCAGCGGGGTGCGGCGCACCCGCGGTGGCGACCAGCGACGGCGACGATCAGGGTCGATCGACGATCAGCCTCCCTGATCGTGCGGCGTCCTCCCGCACCTCCCACCGCGAGGGAGGACGCCCGACGACCAGGTCACCTGATCGTCGGACGGCACCGCCGAGGGCCGCCGAGGGCTACGCGGTCTGCGCCCGGCGACGGCGGCGCATCGCCAGCTCGTCGTCGGCGGCGTGCAGCGGGGCGCCGTCGAGCCGCTCGGCGGGGAGCTCGGCGAGCTCACCCGAGAGCTCGCGCAGCGCGCCGGAGACGGCGATGCCGAAGACACCCTGGCCGCCGGCGAGCAGGTCGACGACCTCCTCGGCCGACGTGCACTCGTAGACCGTCGCCCCGTCGGAGAACAGCGTGACGTTGGCGAGGTCCTTGATCCCGCGGTTGCGCAGGTGGTCGACGGCCTTGCGGATGTTCTGCAGCGACACACCGGTGTCGAGCAGCCGCTTGACCACCTTCAGCACCAGGATGTCGCGGAACGAGTACAGCCGCTGGGTCCCGGAACCGGTCGCACTGCGGACCGAGGGGGCGACCAGGCCGGTACGGGCCCAGTAGTCCAGCTGGCGGTAGGTGATCCCGGCGGCGGCACACGCCGTCGGGCCGCGGTACCCGACGAGGTCGGTGTCGACCTCGTCGTAGTCCGTGGCCCCCACGGCGGCGTCGCTGAAGAGCTGACCCTGGGAGCCCTCGCTCTGGTCGCTCACGTCAGCGGTCCTCCTTCGCGTGCCGTCGCGGTCGCGGCGGCCGTCCCGGTCCGATCCGCTTCCCCACGGATCACACCGGTGTTGTCCGCGACCGTAAGCCGGGCCCACAGGGCGGTCAACTGACGCGGGCGGCGTGTCGCAGCACTCACCCCGACCGGGTGGTATCGGCAGGAGCGGCGCCGGACTCCAGTCGGTGTGCGCAGGACGGGACGCGTGTGACCAACGGGACGGGTGGGACCCCACCCGTCCCGTCGCGGTCAGCCGCCGGACCCCGAGCCCGCGCCGAAGTCCTCCGGCGAGATCTGGTCGAGGAACTCGCGGAACTTCTCGACCTCGTCCTCCTGCTCGTCGGGGATCTCGATCCCCACCTCGTCGAGCAGCTCCTCGGCGCCGAAGATCGGCGCCCCGGTGCGGACGGCGAGGGCCACCGCGTCCGACGGGCGGGCGCTGACCACCCGGTCGTCGCCGAAGACCAGCTCGGCGATGTAGATGCCGTCGCGCATCTCCGTGATGTTGACCGCCTCCAGCGTGGCGCCGAGGGCGCGCACGACCTCGCGCAGCAGGTCGTGGGTCATCGGCCGGGCCGGCCGCACCCCCTGCTGCTCGAAGGCGATCGCGGCGGCCTCCACCGCACCGATCCAGATGGGGAGGTACCGCTCCCCCTCCGTCTCCTTCAGCAGCAGGATCGGCTGGTTGCCGGGCAGCTCGACCCGGACCCCGACGACTCTGAGTTCCTGCACCGTGTTGCTCCTCAGCTGCGGCGGTACGGGTGGACACCGGTGCGGCGCGAACGGCGGGCCCTCCGGCGGCCAGTCCACCGTACGCCCGACTCAGGGACCCAGGACGTCCCGGAGTCGTGCCTCCAGGAGGGCGCGGTGCAGCTGCGCGGAGAGGGCCGAGAGCTCGGTCAGCTTCTCGGTGGCGCGGGCGCGGGCGTCCTCGGCGCGCGAGCGCAGCACCGGCGCGACGAGCTGCTCGACCAGCGCGGCCTCCCGCTCGGCGCCGGTGCGGAACACCCGCAGGTGGCGCGGTTCGATGCCGTGCCGGGCCAGGCCCGCGGCGGCCCGCGCGATCGGCAGGTCACCGGCCGGGTGCCGCCCGTCGGCGTCGGGGAGCAGCAGGCCGAACTGCACGCAGTCGGCCAGCTGCCCCGGCTCGAGGCCGGCCGCCCGGGCGAAGTCGGCGGCGTCCAGGGAGCCGGCGTCCGGAGCGTCGGTGGCGTCGGTGGCGCCCCCGGCGCCGGCAGCCGGGGCGGCCGGCGCCGACGCCCCGCGCGCCGAGCTCGACGCCGCCTACCGCGCCGCGCACGACCGGGTGCTCGCCGAGCTGGACGGCGACCGCTACCACCGGATCCTCACGTCGCTGCAGG